>NZ_AP011952.1:937500-1140000 GCF_000828575.1 Methanothermobacter sp. CaT2
TTCGTAACTTACAGGCTTGTTCAGGACTAGTTTTTAAGATTAGCGCTGCAGGATCATTTCATCATTTAATTTGTTTTGGAGGAAGTCCATGAAAAAAAGTGCATGGGGATTGGTAGACGCGTTTTTTGATAAATACGACCTGGTGGACCACCACATCCATTCATATAACGACTTCGTAAGTAACCGCATACAGGAAATAATAGATACAAGCGAACCCATTGAACTGGAACAGGGAAAGTACCGGGTTGAAACAGGAAAGGTGAGCATAGAGAAGCCCTTCATCAAGGAGGCCGACGGTTCAAAGAGCAAGATATACCCCACAGAGGCCAGGCTGAGGAACCTCACATACTCGGCCCATATGAGCCTGGAGATGAGGCTCATCAAGGAGGGCGGGCCTGAAACAGAATTTGAGAAGGTGTACATCGGTGAACTGCCTGTGATGCTGAAATCCGAGATATGCCACCTCCACGGCCTCAGCAGGAAGGAACTCATTGAGAAGGGTGAAGACCCCGCAGACCCTGGAGGCTACTTCATTGTTAACGGATCAGAGAGGTCCATCGTCACAATGGAGGAGATAGCCCCCAACAAGATAATCCTTGAGAGAATCGGCGAAGAGGATGAAAACAGGGCTCGGGCGATAGTAACATCCATAAGGAGCGGATTCAGGGCCAGAATATCCCTCGAGTACCGTAAGCCAAGGAAGACCGGTGTTTTCCTGCGTATATCCTTCCCCTACGTTCCAGGGGAAATCCCACTTGTCATACTACTCAGGGCCCTTGGACTTGCAACTGACCAGGAAATCATCACAAGCATATCAGACGACTTCAACTACCAGATGATAGCTGCAGACGATATACAGGTCTCCCTTGAAAAGCTCAACCTCAACAAAAAGGAGATGGAGGAGCTTGACGAAGAGGATAGGAGGGAGTACCTCATAAGGAGCGCCATAAAGTACATCGGTAACCGCGTCGCCAAGGGGATGACCGAGGAATACCGTATAAAAAGGGCTGAAGACGTCATAGATCGATACCTCCTGCCCCATATAGGAACAGGACCCGAAAAGAGGCTGGAGAAGGCAACATACCTTGCTGAGATGACCGAGATGCTACTGCAGGTCATATCAGGGGAGCGCAAACCCCACGACAAGGACCACTACACGAACAAGAGGCTCAGGGTTTCAGGCGACCTCATGGAGGACCTCCTGAGGGTGGCCTTCACAAGTCTTAGCAGGGATATGAGTTACCAGCTTGAGAGGAGCCTTGCGAGGGGGAAGGAGCCGTCCGTCAAGCAGGCTGTGAGATCCGATGTGCTGACAGAGAACCTCAAACACGCCATTGCAACCGGTAACTGGGTTGGTGGAAGGGCAGGTGTGAGCCAGCTGCTGGACCGGACAAGTTACATGGGTACACTCTCCCACATGAGGAGAGTCGTTTCACCCCTCAGCAGGAGCCAGCCACACTTCGAGGCAAGGGACCTTCACCCGACCCAGT
This sequence comes from Methanothermobacter sp. CaT2, assembly GCF_000828575.1. Taxonomy (GTDB): domain Archaea; phylum Methanobacteriota; class Methanobacteria; order Methanobacteriales; family Methanothermobacteraceae; genus Methanothermobacter. The sequence continues at coordinate 938,991 of NZ_AP011952.1, forward strand.
TCGGTAAGATCTGTCCTAATGAGACCCCTGAGGGTCCAAACTGTGGTCTTGTTAAGAACCTCGCCCTGCTGGCAAAGATATCCGAGGGCTCAGATGCCAGTGAGGTGGAGGAGATCATAAAAAAGATGGGGGTTGTGAACTAATTTTTCACCGGGAGGCTGTTAAGTGAGTAAAACCAAAATTTACATTAACGGGAAGCTTATAGGGAGCTGTGAAAACCCTGAAGAATTTGTTGAGGAGATGCGGAAAAAGAGGAGATCCGGAGAAGTCTCCCCTGAAATGAACATAACCCATTACCCTGAAAATCATGAGATTTACATATTCACAGACCCTGGAAGGGCCAGGAGGCCCCTTATCATAGTTGAGTACGGGGACCCCCTACTCACAGACGAACACCTTGAAAGGCTGGAATCAGGTGAAATGTCATGGGACGACCTCATAGCTGAGGGTGTAATAGAGTACCTGGACGCAGAGGAGGAGGAAAACTCCTACATAGCCATGAGCCCTGAGGAAATCAATGACGAACACACACACCTCGAAATAGACCCATCCACCATGCTCGGTATCTGTGCAGGTATCATCCCCTTTGCAAACCACAACTCATCACCAAGGAACACCATGGAGGCGGGGATGACCAAGCAGGCCCTTGGTCTCTACGCATCAAACTATGACCTCAGGACAGATACGCGTGCACACCTCCTCCACCACCCCCAGGTCCCAATAGTCAAGACAAGGATAATAGATGTGACAGGCTACGATGAAAGACCATCAGGTCAGAACTTCGTTGTTGCTGTAATGTCCTATGAGGGCTACAACATGGAGGACGCCCTCATACTCAACAAGGCATCCCTCGAGAGGGGCCTTGCAAGGTCCTCATTCTTCAGGTCCTATGAGGCCGCCGAGAGGAGATACCCTGGTGGTCAGGAGGATCGCTTCGAGATACCGGAGAAGGGCGTCAGGGGCTACAGGTCAGAGAGCGACTACAGGCACCTTGACGAGGACGGCATAATAAACCCCGAGACAGAGGTGTCATCAGGTGACGTCCTGATAGGTAAAACATCACCACCACGTTTCCTTGAAGAGATAGATGAATTCGGGACCGTGGCAGAGCGAAGAAGGGAAACATCAGTAACCGTACGCCACGGTGAAAAGGGTATAGTGGACGCGGTCCTGCTTACAGAAACTGTTGAGGGTAGCAGACTCGCCAAGATCAGGGTCAGGGAACAGAGACAGCCTGAACTCGGTGACAAGTTCGCCTCAAGGCACGGTCAGAAGGGGGTCGTAGGTCTCATAGTATCCCAGGAGGACATGCCATTCACCGAGGACGGAGTTGTTCCTGACCTCATAGTCAACCCCCATGCCATACCATCAAGGATGTCAGTGGGGCAGGTCCTTGAGATGCTGGCGGGTAAGGCTGCCTGCATGGAGGGCCGCCGGGTGGATGGAACACCATTCACAGGAGAGCACGAGGATGACATAAAGGAGGCCCTCAGGGCAAACGGATTTGAAAGTGCAGGTGTTGAATCACTCTACAACGGTATAACCGGTGAGAGGATAGAGGCTGAGATATTCATTGGAGTGGCCTACTACCAGAAACTGCACCACATGACAACAGACAAGGTGTATGCACGATCCAGGGGTCCGGTCCAGGTCCTCACAAGACAGCCCACAGAGGGGAGGGCAAGGGAAGGAGGTCTCAGATTCGGTGAAATGGAAAGGGACTGCCTCATCGCACATGGAGCTGCCCTCGCCCTTAAGGAGAGACTTCTTGATGAATCAGACAAATATGAGGCACTGGTATGTGCAGAGTGTGGTATGGTGGCAGTCTATGACAAGATAAGGGACAAAAAATACTGTCCGATATGTGAGGACTCGGAATCATTCCCTGTGGAGGTATCATACGCCTTCAAATTACTGCTGGACGAACTCAAGAGTCTCTGCATCTTCCCGAAACTCATACTGGAAGATAAGGCATGATAATGGATTTAAGGGAATAAATCAAAGGAGAGAATACCTTGAGAGGAATTTTAAAGAAAATTTCCCAGATAAACTTTGGCCTCATGTCCCCCGAGGATATCAGGAAGATGTCCGTCGCCCAGATCGTCACCCCGGACACCTACGACGAGGACGGGTACCCCATAGAGAACGGGCTCATGGATCCCAGGCTCGGTGTGATAGACCCCAGCCTCCGCTGCAGGACCTGCGGCGCCAAGGGTGGGGAGTGCCCGGGACACTTCGGAAGCATAAACCTTGCAAGACCCGTCATACACGTGGGATTCGCAGACACCATACACAAGATCCTGCGATCAACGTGCAGAAAATGCAGCAGGGTCCTCCTCACAGAGACTGAAATCGAGGAATACCGTCAGAGGATCCTTGATGCAATGGAGAAGGAGGAAAGCCTCACACCCATAATAAAGGAGATATACACAGAGGCGCGCCGTGATAAGTGCCCCCACTGTGAGGAGGAACAGGAGGAGATCAAACTCGACAAGCCCGTCTCAATCGTCGAGGGAGACTACAAGCTCACACCCAGTGAGGTGAGGGAGCGTCTTGAGAGGATAAGCGATGACGACGCCCTCATCCTCGGTGTCAACCCAGAGGTTGCAAGGCCAGAATGGATGGTCCTGACAGTCCTCCCGGTCCCCCCGGTCACGGTGAGGCCCTCAATCACCCTTGAAACCGGTGAAAGGTCAGAGGACGACCTGACCCATAAACTTGTCGATATACTCAGGATAAACCAGCGCCTCAAGGAGAACATGGAGGCAGGGGCTCCCCAGCTGATCGTGGAGGACCTCTGGGAACTGCTCCAGTACCATGTGACCACCTACTTCGATAACGAGGCCTCAGGTGTCCCCCCTGCAAGGCACCGATCCGGAAGACCCCTCAAGACCCTGGCCCAGAGGCTCAAGGGTAAGGAGGGACGTTTCAGAAGCAACCTTTCAGGTAAGAGGGTTAACTTCTCTGCCCGTACCGTCATCTCACCGGACCCCAACATCAGCATAAACGAGGTGGGTGTCCCTGAAATCATAGCCAGGGAGGTCACCGTACCGGTCTACGTCACAGAATGGAACCTGGACCGTATGAGGGAGTACATAGAAAACGGGCCAGACGTCCACCCTGGAGCCAACTACGTCATAAGACCCGACGGGCGCAAGATAAGGATCTACAACGAGACCAAGGAGGTCGTCCTTGAGAACCTCAAACCCGGATACATAGTTGAGAGACACCTCAAGGATGGTGACATCGTACTGTTCAACCGTCAGCCATCCCTCCACAGGATGTCCATGATGGCCCACCAGGTCCGTGTACTGCCCTACAAGACCTTCCGTCTCAACCTGTGTGTCTGCCCACCCTACAACGCCGACTTTGACGGTGACGAGATGAACATGCACGTGTTCCAGACCGAGGAATCCAGGGCAGAGGCCAAGACCCTCATGCGTGTCCAGGAACACATACTATCACCCAGATTCGGTGGGCCCATAATAGGTGGTATACATGACCATATATCAGGCGCCTACCTCCTCACAAGGAAGAGTGCGGTCTTCAGTGAGGAGAAGGTCTTCCAGATCCTCAAGAAGGCAGGACTGCCACTTCCAGACAGAAGAGGACGTGACTGGACCGGTAAGGAGATCTTCAGCATGGTCCTCCCAGACGACCTCAACATGGTCTACCGGGCCGAGGTCTGCAGGAAATGCGAGGAATGCCTTGAAATGGAATGTGAAAACGACGCCTACGTTGTGATAGAAAACGGTCAGCTGATCTCAGGGGTCATCGACGAGAAGGCCTACGGTGCCTTCGCCGGTAAGATCCTCGACCATATCGTCAAGGAGTACGGCACCGACGCCGCAAGGGAATTCCTTGACTCAGCAACCAAGCTCGCCATCGCAGGTATAATGCACGCGGGTTTCACCACAAGTACCAACGATGAGGAGATCCCTGAGGAGGCACGTGAGCGGATAGAGGCCCACCTGCGGAACGCAGAGGCACGGGTGGACCAGCTCATTGAGGCCTATGAGAACGGTGAACTCGAACCGCTACCCGGAAGGAGCCTCGAGGAGACTCTGGAGATGAAGATAATGCAGGTCCTCGGTGAAGCAAGGGACAAGTCAGGGGAAATCGCAGAGAGCTACTTTGACATGGACGAGAACCACGCAGTAATCATGGCACTTACAGGTGCAAGGGGTTCAATGCTCAACCTCACCCAGATAACAGCCTGTGTGGGACAGCAGTCAGTCAGGGGTGGCCGTATCAGCAGGGGATACGACAACAGGACACTCCCCCACTTCAAGAAGGGAGAGCTCGGTGCTAAGTCCCGCGGATTCGTGCACTCAAGTTACAAGGAGGGACTTGACCCCATAGAATTCTTCTTCCATGCCATGGGGGGAAGAGAGGGTCTCGTTGATACAGCCATCCGTACAGCTCAGAGCGGTTACATGCAGAGGCGTCTCGTAAACGCCCTCCAGGACCTCACAGTCGATGAGGACGGCAGGGTAGTTGATAACAGGGGTGTTATAATACAGAACCGCTTCGGTGAGGATGGCGTTGATCCGGCAAAGAGTGACTATGGAAGGGTAGTGGACCTCGACAAACTCGTAGAGGAGATAAGGCTCAAGTCAAAGGGGTAAGGTGATTCTGTGCAGGACATTATAGGGAAGATAGAGGATTACTCCTCAAAGAACGGGATCATCCTCCCGGATCCGGTGGTGGAATATGTGGCCCGGATTGCCGATGAGGATAAGCTGAAGGAATCCGAGCTCCAGGAGATGGTGAGGCTCTTCAGCAGAATAGCTGAGAGAAACCAGGGCCTTGAGGATGATGAACTCCTGGATGCAGTGGAGGAGGATTATCAGCGGATACTCAAGGTCCAGGCGCTCGTCAAAAGGAAGAGGGCCAAGTTCCCCCCGAAACTCATTGAGGATATAGCTGAGGCCGTGAAGAAGCATGAACTCAGTGACGATGAACTGGATGAGCTCATAAGAAGTGTCAGGAGAGCCTATGACCGGGCCAGGGTTGAGGCCGGTGAGGCCGTTGGGACGGTGGCAGCCCAGTCAGTGGGTGAGCCAGGTACCCAGATGACAATGCGTACCTTCCACTATGCAGGTGTGGCAGAGCTCAACGTTACACTGGGTCTTCCAAGGCTCATAGAGATCGTTGACGCCAGGAAGAAGATATCCACGCCAACAATGAGCATCTACTTCGAGGGGGACCTCAGGTACGATGAGGAATTCGTGCGAAGGAAGGCCAACAAGATAGGTAAGAGCACCCTGAACGATGTGCTTAAAAATTTCAGCATCCAGTACGCTGACATGTCAGTTGTTGCTGAACTGGATGATGAAAAAATCCAGGAGAAGCACCTTGAATATGATGAGATACTGGCCAAGGTGGAAAAAACTTTTAAGAAAGTAGAAATAGATAACAACACACTGAGATTTGAACCCGCGAAACCCACCATAAGGGAGCTAAGGCTACTCGCAGATAAGGTGAGGAAACTCCAGATAAGCGGGGTTAAAAACATAGGAAAGGTGGTTATCCGTAAAGAGGATGATGAATGGGTAATCCACACTGAGGGTTCAAACCTTGGAGCTGTTCTTAAAGAAGAGGGTGTGGATAAGGTCCGGACTACAACCAACGATATACATGAGATAGAGACAGTCCTGGGCATAGAGGCAGCTAGAAACGCGATAATACACGAAGCAAAGAGGACCATGGAGGAACAGGGGCTAACAGTCGACATAAGGCACATAATGCTCGTTGCAGATATGATGACCGCTGATGGCTCTGTCAAGTCCATTGGAAGGCACGGTATCAGTGGTGAAAAGGCCAGTGTTCTTGCAAGGGCTTCTTTTGAGGAAACCGGTAAGCACCTTCTGAGAGCAAGTATCAGGGGCGAGGTGGACCACCTCACCGGTATCATAGAGAACATTATTATAGGGCAACCTATACCCCTGGGTACAGGTTCCGTTAGTGTTGTGATGAAAGAAAGAAAATAGGAGGCAGTAGATGGACATAGATAGAGGAATACGAGTCGCTGTAGATACTGGTAATGTTATCCTTGGATCAAAGAGGACTATTCAGAGCCTCAAACTGGGTAAGGGTAAACTGGTGGTGATGGCCAGCAACATTCCAGAGGACCTCAAGGAGGACATAGAATACTATGCGAAGCTATCAGAGATCCCGGTGTACACCCATGAAGGCACCAGTGTTGAACTGGGCTCTGTCTGCGGTAAACCATTCACCGTGGGGGCCCTCTTAATCCAGGATCCAGGTGATTCAACAATACTGGAAATGGTGGGGTAGGTTGCTGTGACTATCAAATTTACCACAAATGAGATAAGGTACATTGCACTCTTTGAGAGCATGACCGGTGCAATGGTGAAGGACTGCATCGTGGATGATGAAAACGGCAGGGTAACCTTCCTTGTCAAGAAGGGTGATATGGGTCTGGCCATAGGTAAAAAGGGAAGCACGGTTGCCAAGGTCCAGAAGGCCCTTGATAAGGGTGTTGAAGTAATAGAACACTCAAACGACCCCGTGGAGTTCATAAAGAACCTCATGGCACCAGCCAAGGTCAGGAGTATCAGGATACTCCAGAAGGAAAACGGTGAAAAGATAGCCACAGTTGAAACAGACCCGAAGAACAAGAGAATCGCCATTGGACGTGGCGGACAGAACATTGAGAGGGCCAGGCTTCTGGCCAGAAGACAGCACAACATAAGCAATATTATAATAAAATAATTTTTACAGGAGGAATCTTATTTGCCAGGACTTTTCGCAGCAAAGAAACTTAAAAGCAAGAGGCAGAACTTCAGATGGAAGGACACACACTACAAGAGGAGATCACTGCGCCTCGACGTTAAGGCGGACCCCCTCGAGGGAGCACCCCAGGCCAGGGGTATAGTGATCGAGAAGGTTGGTATAGAGGCAAAACAGCCGAACTCAGCCATAAGGAAATGTGTCAGGGTCCAGCTCATAAAGAACGGAAAACAGATCACAGCCTTCGCACCTGGCGACGGCGCCATTGGTTTTATCGATGAACACGATGAGGTTGTTGTTGAGGGCATAGGTGGACCTTCAGGAAGGTCCATGGGTGACATACCCGGTGTCAGGTGGAAGGTGACGAAGGTCAACAACGTATCCCTGCAGGAAATGGTTAAAGGGAAAATAGAAAAACCTGTGAGGTAATCCTTATGAGTTTAGTTTTTGATAAATGGGAACTGGACGAGGTCAAGGTTGAGGACATGGGCCTCGCCAAGTACATCTGCCTTGACAGTATCCTGGTCCCGCACACAATGGGAAGACACGTCAAGAGACAGTTCGCAAAGTCAAAGGTCTCCATTGTTGAGAGGCTCATAAACAAGGTGATGAGGACAGAAAGGAACTCAGGTAAAAAGAACAAGGCCTACAAGATAGTGCAGAAAGCCTTTGAAATCATAAACAGGAGGACCAAGGAGAACCCTGTTCAGATCCTTGTTAAGGCCGTTGAAAACACCTCACCAAGGGAGGAGACCACGAGGATCAAGTACGGTGGTATAGGTTACCAGGTCGCAGTTGACATCTCCCCCCAGAGGAGGGTGGACCTCTCACTGGGATTCATAACCAAGGGCGCAATGCAGGCAGCATTCAAGAACAAGAAGTCCATAGAGGAGTGCCTTGCGAATGAGATAATGCTGGCTGCAGAGTACGACACAAGAAGCTTCGCGATTCAGAAGAAGGAAGAGAAAGAAAGGATAGCCAGATCCGCACATTAAACTTACAGGTGGTTTTAGTGAGCAGACGTGCAAAAATGATTAGTAAGATTAAGGAGCTCATGTACCAGCCAGAGTACATCCGTAACATCGGTATAGTGGCACACATTGACCACGGGAAAACAACACTCTCCGACAACCTCCTGGCTGGTGCTGGGATGATCTCCGCTGAACTGGCAGGGGATCAGCGCTTCCTTGACTTCGACGAACAGGAACAGGCAAGGGGTATCACCATTGACGCTGCGAACGTCTCAATGGTCCACTCCTACGAGGGAAATGAATACCTCATAAACCTCATCGACACACCAGGTCACGTTGACTTCGGGGGTGACGTTACAAGGGCCATGAGGGCCGTTGACGGTGCAGTTGTTGTTGTATGTGCCGTTGAGGGCATAATGCCCCAGACAGAAACCGTGCTAAGGCAGGCCCTCAAGGAAAACGTGAGACCCGTCCTCTTCATAAACAAGGTTGACAGGCTCATAAACGAACTTAAACTTGACGCCAGTGAGCTCCAGGAGAGGTTCGTGAAGATCATAGCAAATGCAAACAAACTCATCAAGAACATGGCCCCTGAGGAGTTCAGGGACAAATGGCAGGTCCGTGTTGAGGATGGGAGTGTCGCCTTCGGTTCAGCCTACCACAACTGGGCGATAAACGTCCCCATAATGCAGGAGACAGGCATAAACTTCAACGACATCTACGAGTACTGTAAGGAGGACAACCAGAAGGAACTTGCCCAGAAGGTGCCGCTACACCAGGTCCTTCTTGGAATGGTTGTTGAACACCTGCCAAGCCCCGCCGATTCCCAGGCATACAGGGTCCCAATAATATGGTCCGGGGACCTTGAAAGCGAAGAGGGACAGGCCATGCTAAAAACAGACCCTGAAGGCCCCCTTGCAGTGATGGTAACCGATGTGAGTATAGACAAACACGCCGGGGAAGTCGCCACGGGACGTGTCTATGGTGGAACAATAGAGAAGGGAAGCGAGGTCTTCCTTGTGGGTTCCCACAGCAAGGCACGTGTCCAGCAGGTCGGTGTCTACATGGGACCAGAGAGGGTTAACACCGACAAGGTCCCGGCAGGTAACATCGTGGCCATAACCGGTGCCAAGAATGCAGTTGCAGGTGAAACAATCTGCGACACCGGCAGGAAGATAAAGGCCTTTGAGGGCCTTGAACACATCTCCGAACCAGTGGTTACAGTTGCAGTTGAGGCCAAGAACACCAAGGACCTTCCAAAGCTCATAGAGGTACTCAGGCAGGTCGGTAAGGAGGACCCAACCGTAAGGGTTGAAATAAACGAGGAGACCGGTGAACACCTCATCTCAGGTATGGGTGAACTCCACCTTGAGATCATAGCCTACAGGATCAACGAGAAGGGTGTTGAGATAGAGACATCAGAACCGATAGTCGTCTACAGGGAGACCGTTGCAGGTACCGCAGGACCCGTTGAGGGTAAATCACCCAACAAACACAACCGCTTCTACATAGAAATTGAACCAGTTGAAGAATCAGTGATGCAAGCTATACAGGAAGGTAAGATAAAAGAAGGTCGTGTAAAGGGTAAGGAGATGGCCAAGAACTTCATAGAGGCAGGTATGGATAAGGAGGAAGCCAGAAGGGTCTGGGATGTCTATGAGAAGAACATCTTCATCAACATGACCCGTGGTATCCAGTACCTCGACGAGATCAAGGAGCTCCTCATGGACGGATTTGAGAGTGCAATGGACAACGGCCCACTGGCCAAGGAGAAGGTCATGGGGGTTAAGATAAAACTCATGGACGCCAAGATCCACGAGGACGCTGTCCACAGGGGTCCCGCACAGGTACTTCCAGCCATAAGGAAGGGTATATTCGGTGCCATGATGTCTGCAGAGCCAGTGCTCCTTGAACCCATACAGAAGGTATTCATCAACGTGCCACAGGATTACATGGGAAGCGCGACACGTGAGATACAGAACAGGCGTGGACAGATCGTCAACATGACCCAGGAGGGTGACATGGTAACCGTTGAATCCACTGTACCAGTGGCGGAGATGTTTGGATTCGCAGGCGATATCAGGTCAGCCACCGAGGGACGATGTCTCTGGTCAACAGAGAACGCTGGATTCGAGAGACTTCCAAATGAACTGCAGCACACCATAATAAGGGAGGTAAGGACCAGGAAGGGTCTGAGTCCTGAACCCTACAGGGCAGACCACTACCTGGGTTAATCCCATTAAACTTATATAATTAAAAAGAATATAGGAAATTACCTTAGACAAACAGCATGCCCATTTGCTGGATCTAAAAAATCAGGCTAAACCATCATATATGGAGGTATATTATGGCTAAAGAAAAAGAACACATGAACCTGGCGTTTATTGGACACGTAGACCACGGAAAATCCACACTAGTGGGACACCTGCTCCTGCAGGCCGGAGCAATCGCCGAACAGCAGTTAGCTGATGGTGAAGACAAGTTCAGGTTTGTCATGGACAGGCTCTCCGAGGAAAGGGAAAGGGGAGTTACAATCGACCTTGCACACGCCAAATTCGAAACAGACAAGTACGAGTTCACAATCGTGGACTGCCCCGGACACCGTGACTTCGTTAAGAACATGATCACAGGTGCGTCCCAGGCAGACGCAGCAGTCCTTGTTGTCGCAGTTGACGACGGTGTAATGCCTCAGACCAAGGAACACGTGTTCCTATCAAGGACACTTGGTATAAACCAGCTCATAGTCGCCATCAACAAGATGGATCTTGTCAACTACGACGAAGAGAAATTCAACGCCCTCAAGGATGAGGTTGCAGCCCTCATCAAAACCGTGGGTTACAAGCCAAGCGACGTTGAATTCATCCCACTCTCCGCCTTTGAAGGGGACAACATAACATCAAAGAGCGAGAACACCCCATGGTACAAGGGTAAAACACTCGTTGAAGCCCTCGACGACCTTGAAGCACCTGAAAAACCTGTGGATCTTCCACTGAGGATCCCTATACAGGACGTCTACTCCATCACAGGTGTCGGTACAGTTCCAGTGGGACGTGTCGAGACCGGTGTCCTCAAGAAGGGTGAAAACGTCATATTCGAACCAGCAGGTGTAAGTGGAGAGGTTAAATCAATCGAAATGCACCACGAAATGATCGAACAGGCAGAACCCGGTGACAACATAGGTTTCAACGTCAGGGGTGTCGGTAAAAACGACATCAGAAGGGGAGACGTTGCAGGACACCTTGACAACCCACCAAAGGTTGCCAAGGAGTTCACAGCACAGATCGTTGTTCTCCAGCACCCTGGTGTCATAACAGTGGGTTACACACCTGTATTCCACTGCCACACAGCACAGGTTGCCTGTACCTTCCTTGAACTGGTGCAGAAAATGAACCCTGCAACAGGTCAGGTGGAAGAGGAAAACCCTGACTTCCTGAAAACAGGTAACGCTGCTGTTGTGAGGGTCAAACCAACCAAGCCACTGGTCATCGAGAAGATAAAGGACATCCCACACATGGGAAGATTCGCCATAAGGGACATGGGACAGACAGTGGCTGCTGGAATGTGCATAGACCTCGTACCAGCAAAATAAACCCACCTCTTCCCTTTTTTACAGGAGGATTTAAATGCACAAAGCAAGGATTAAACTGACAGGGACAGACCCTGAAAAACTGGCATACGTCTGTGACCAGCTCAAGAAGATTGCTGAAAGGACAGGCGTGGACATGTCAGGCCCAATCCCCCTCCCAACAAAGAGGCTCGTGGTTCCAACAAGGAAATCCCCGGATGGTGAGGGAACCGCTACCTGGGAGAAATGGGAGATGAGGATCCACAAGAGGCTTGTGGGTATAGAGGCCGATGAAAGGGCCATGCGTCAGGTCATGAAGGTCAATGTGCCTGACAATGTCAGCATTGAAATTGAACTCAAAAGTTAACTGGGGTGTAAACCCCTCTAACTAAATTCACCACCAAAAACTATATAAATAAGAGTTTATCAATCTCTTTTATCTGATACTGCCGGGATAGCCTAGCCAGGTAAGGCGCGGGACTTGAGATCCCGTGGAGATTCTCTCCGCCTGGGTTCAAATCCCAGTCCCGGCGCTTAAAAAAAACTTTTTTCTGAACTGAAATCTAACTGTTCTGCCGGGATAGCCTAGCCAGGTAAGGCGCAAGACTGGAAATCTTGTGGAGCTTTGCTCCTCCTGGGTTCAAATCCCAGTCCCGGCGTGAAAATAGGAGGAAGTGACCGCCTTCCGGTGGCGGTCAGACCCTTAAAAAAAATAATCAGGTGTTTTCTTCTGAATCCACTTTTCCTATCTCTGGAACCTTTAAAATTAGGGGTTCCTCTTCCATTGCACCGGAGTCATGAACCACACATTCCTGGATCCTTGCAGCTATTGAATCTGGATCCTCAACATCAACCATGTCCACCAGTTCAACCTGTCTCCGGAACCTTTCTATGGCCTCCTCCGGCATGTTCTCAATGTAGGGTATTGCACCGGTTGCACCGATGATCCTCCCTGTTTCCAGGTCTACACCATTGCTGTGGAGGGCCTTCATGGTCTGCCCTGTGATGTGCCCCATTACCTCTGCACCGCATACAACAAGGAAGCGCAGGTTGGGGTTTGCAATAACGTTCCCAACAACTTTCTCTATCCCAAGGTTCTCTGTGTGAAGTGGACCTGAAATTGCAGCGCCCGCCTTCACGGGTTCATCTTCCATGTGTGACCCGAGGGTGACAACCGCAACCGGGCTTTCTTCATCGCCAACCACATAGTCCCCAACTATGTGTGGCCAGTCTTCAGGTACGGGTTTCTTTTCAACCATAAGAAACACCTCTTTAACCGTCAGTTAATTTTTAACTTTCGGTTAAAATTTAACTTGTAGTTAATGACATATAAATCTTCCGGTGCAAAATGTTTTAAAATACCGGAACAGATATTCATAGAGATACAGAATGGTGAATCCACATGGCCCCATCAAGACGCGAACGTGAACGTGAAAGGAGACGTGAACAGATAATAAGGGCGGCAGAGAAGGCATTCTTTGCACGGGGATACGACAGAGTGACCATGGATGAGATAGCCGAGGAGGCAGAGGTCAACAAGGCCCTCCTCTACTACTACTTCAAAAACAAGGAATCCCTCTTCTTCGCAGTGAACCTCTACGGTGTCCGCATACTCCACAGCATGTACAGAAGGTGCCTGAAGCTTGACACAGATGGATACGGTAAGGTCAGGGCCATGGTGGAGGCCCTCTACAGCTTCTCAAAGGAACACCCCGACTACTTCAGGATATACTGCTACAGTGGCACCGAGAGGTTCGAGCTGAGTGAAAGTGAGGATGCACGGGAGATAGTGGACCTCCGTACCGGAATGTGGAGGCTCATGGTTGAGGCCATAATGGAGGGCATGAATGACGGAAGCATCCGCAGCGACCTCGACCCTGTGGAGCTATCCATATACATCCATACACTGGCCATAAACGCCCTGAACCTTGATTTCACATCCAGGATGGTCCTGGAGGCCAGGAGTATCAGCAGGGACAGATTCTGGGAGGACCTTGAGGTTTTCCTTGAATCCGCCCTCAGGCCCTAAAAATAACATCTAAACTCCTTCTCAAAGCACCACATAACTATATAAGTTTTTAGATACATAAGGGTATTAAAAGTTAAAGAGAGGAACTGATGAAATGGATAATGACGATAACTTTGTGATAATAAACAACAGCAGAAAAGATAAAAAGAGTCTTGGGCTCCTTGTTGATGGTCCAAACATGCTCAGAAAGGAATTCTGTTCAGATCTTGAATTTGTAAAGAACCTCCTATTTGACAGGGGAAACCTCAAGGTAGGAAAGGTGCTGCTGAACCAGTACGCCTCAGATAAGCTGATAGAGGCCGTTGTGAACCAGGGCTTCTCACCCATGATAGTTGCGGGTGATGTGGATGTTCAGCTCGCAGTTGAAGCCTTTGAACTCATACACAACCCCAACATCGATGTGGTTGCCATTATGACAAGGAACGCCGACTTCCTCCCCCTCATAAACATAGCCAAGGAGAACGGAAAGGAGACCCTGGTCATAGGTGCAGAGCCAGGTTTCAGTATAGCACTCCAGAACTCAGCAGACGACTCAATAATCCTTGGAAGCGAAGGGGTGTAGAGGTGTACCGGCGAATACTGATACCCACAGACGGCTCAGAGGACGCCATGAAGGCAACCCGGCACGCATTCCACATAGCAGGGATGAGCGGGGCAGACATACTGGCCATAAGTGTAGTTGACACATCCTACAGGAAAATCTGGGACGAGGATATCAGCAGACGCCTCGAGGAGATACTGAAAAAACAGGCAGAGAAGGCAATATCCATCCTCAAGGAGGAATTCAGCTCTCAACAGGAGCTGGGCCATATGACAGAAACCCGCCTTGATACGGTTATACTTGAGGGTAACCCCGCAGAGGTGATCCTCGAGGTCATGGAGGACGAGGACGTGGACCTCGTTGTAATGGGCAGCTCAGGCAAACACGGCCTTGACCGCATAATATCCGGAAGCATAACAAGGAAGGTTCTTAAATCAGCCACAAAGCCCATGATGGTCGTTGGTTAACGGTGATTGTAATGATAGGTAAAAGGACACTGGATGATGAGAAACTTGCTGTGATAACCTTTACAGGGCCCTTCAGTAAAACACTGGAGGTCCTTGAAGAGGTTTCAGACTTTGTATCATCAAATGATAAACTTGAGGCCGACGGTGACCCCACAGTGATCTTCTACACAGCACCCCTCAAGGACGAGGGAAGATACGATGTGGGTATACCTGTAAAGGGCGAATCTGAGGGTGACGGGAAGGTGAGGATAGTCACAATCCCGGGCCATACTGTGATATTTACAGAATACTCAGAAGCCCGTGAGGAGGCCTACAGAAAGCTCATAAAATACGTTGAGGAGAACAGGCTGGACGTAATAGGTGCGCCGCGGGAGGTCCTCCATGGGGATGTGAGGGAGATCCAGTTCCCTGTGGTCCTCTAAATGTACTCATAAAATTGAGAACAGCCTACTGGAATCCACTGATTTTTCTCCCTTACCCCTCTTTACATGAAAAAGGTAACATTTCTCCTCTCTTTTCAAGAACTGCAGCCAGCGGTCAGCTCACCGGTTCTCCTCGACTATATCCCTGAATGAGTCAACCACGTACTGCACCTGCTCCTCTGTCATGCCATAGATGCTGCACTTGAACCACTTTGTCTGGCCCCTCCTTATTCCAACTATACCCCTCTTCTTAAGTTCCTCATAGAGGAAAAAGCCCTTCCTTGGATGTGAAGCCGCTATCTCATGGAAAACAGGGGTTTCAAACCTCACGAGGTCATGTTCCTTGGGTCTCACACCCAGCTGCTCTATACCCCCGATATCCTCAAGTTCAGAGACAAGGTAGCGTGTCTTCTTAACCTCCCCGTCCCAGCGTGAAACCCTCTCCCTCACATAGGGCAGAGAGGCCATGAGGGTTGCCAGTGGCGCTCCACGTGATGTGCAGCCCAGGAGTTCAAGCTCCTTCTTCTCATGCCTCCCTGACCTCCTGAGCACAGTGTCCTCCCACTCAGATTTCATCCCCAGCACACCTATAGGCCCGGAGGCCGCCATGCTCTTGTGACCGCTCCCAACAACGAAGTCAACCCCAAGTTCCCTGAGGTTAACCGGGAGCCTTCCCATGGAGTAGGCGCAGTTCAGGAGTAATGGGACCCCCAGCTTCCTGCAGACGTCCGCCACGCCACGTGCATCTGTCAGGTTCCCGTAGTTACCATCGACATGGGTCAGCACAGCAAGTTTAACCTCAACCCTGTCGATGGTCTCCTCAAGGACCTCCCTGTAGGCTTCGGGTGTTACCTCATAGCTGGGGTGTCCGGTTGATGGCACCTCAACGATTTCAAGGCCGTTCCTCTCAGCTGCAAGGTGTGTTGTGTAGTGGGCATTTCCATCAACAACAACGGTGTCACCCCTCTCACAGAGTGCATGCATCACCGCAAATTTACCCTCCCTTGCACCATGAACCGTCCTCACGGCATCGGAGCCTGTGAAGTCTGCAAGGTCATCAAGGAAGCAGTTTATGGCGGGCCTTGTGACCTGGTCCAGCCTCCCATCACAGTAGTCACAGACACTGTAACCATCCCCGAATTCATGGAGGGCCTTCCTTGCAGCGGCGGGGAGAACACCGCCACGCTGGAGGGGGTTGAGGTTGAGGTTATCCCTTTCAAGTTTTCTTGTAAGACCATAATCAGCGCATTCCATGATAATCACCAAGTAAGTCAATTATCCTCTGGTAAACCCTGTCCCGTTTTTCAGGATCAACAACAAATACCCTTATGTCCTCCCTCTTTTTTATACTTTGAAGGGTTTTCCTGTGTACCGCTGCAATGAGGAGGACGTCAGAGCTGAGGACCTCGTCTACCGTCCTCCTGAATTCCTGGCTCTTAAGCTCCATGGGGCCGATTTCGTCTATGATTATGCAGTCATCCTCCAGCATGGCCCTCCGGATTGCAGGGACAGCCAGTTCATCCATGACCCCAACATTTACACCGTATCTTCCAATACGGGGGCCCTCTGTTTCAACTGACGCAAGGAGGCCCCTCCTGCCCGATGCTAGGTCAACGACCTCAAATCCCCACCTTGAACCACCCACCCTCACCTCAGGTGTTATGATCCCCCCAACCGAAAAGCCCATGCCCTCAAGGTAATCCCTCAGCCTTCCAACCATGGTGCTCTTCCCGCTGCCGGGTCTCCCGGTGATCAGTATCTTCATCAGATTCCCCCTAGATAAGGTTTTCAAGGCCTTCACTCAGGGCCCATCTTCTGGCCTCCTCCAGCTCCTCAATGTAGAGGGGACGGTTGATCTCAGGGTAACCTGAAGCCCTGTAGAGGGGCCGGTACTGGCCCATTATGTTCATTACAGTGTCTATTCCCAGGTTCTCTGCGACCCATGATATGATGGGCTTCGTGCAGCACTCCAGGTGCCCTGGAAGAACCAGGTGCCTTATTATCATATCCTCACCTGCTATCATGAGGTGGTTCCTGGATACGACCTCAAAGTAGTTACCGGCACCTGCCAGTCTCTCTGCACATTCACTGTTGCCGAACTTGAAGTCCGTGAGGTAGAGGTCTGCAGCACCCATTATGAGCCTGAGGGATTCCCTGGTCATGTACATGTTACTGTTCCATACGACAGGCACACTGATGGAAACCCTGGATAGAACCCTCAGGATATATGGGAGTGCTGGTGTCGGGTCTCCGCCCACGAAGTTGACGTTTGCTGCCCCCATGCGCCTCCTCTCCTCTATGAGCGCTGCAAGTTCATCCACCTCAATGTGTCTGCCTGCAGAGGGGTTCTGGGATATGTCCCAGTTCTGACAGAAGACACACCTCAGGGTGCAGCCAGAGAAGAATATGGTATGGCTGGGTACAAGGGGGGCCTCCTCTCCGTAGTGCAGGAACTCCGAGGCCACCCGTGGCTCCATGACACCGCAGTGTCCCTGCTCCCTGTGGCGGTTAACCTTGCACCTCCAGGGGCACAGTGAACACTCCCTCAGGATCCTTTCAGCGATTTCGATTTTAAGATCAAGGAAGGACCTTTCACATGATCCTGAACACTCTATGCCCTTCTCTATTCTTTCATGTTCCCTCCAGAGTTCAGACATCCCTGAGGTTTCATGGAAGGATGCCGGTGTCCTGGCGGCCACCATGAAACTGGCATCCGTCCTACCGTCCCTCACAGAGAGGTAGTGGTGAAGTGCATCCTTCAGTGACATGATCATGAGTGATAAAGGCGGTTACCCTGTGACATGAACATCCTCAACCATGAGGGGCGCGGTTACAAAGCCCCCCACCTGTCTCCTTTCAAGGTCCGTTGATGAGACCTTCATCATGAGCTCAAATATGTTCCCTGAGAGCATTGCCTTCTTAACAGGTGTGAATTCCCCTGAGTCCACCATGAACGCATTGTTGGCCTCCACCGAGAAGTCACCGGATATTGGATTTGCTGTGTGGGCTCCAAGGACATCTGTGACAAAGATCCCCCTGAAGTCGTCCAGTGGCACTGTGCTGTCAAATTCAAGTATGAAGTTGGTGGTTGAGACAGCCGGGACCTCCATGTAGCCCCTCAGACCATTACCTGTGCTATCAGCCCGCCCCTTTGATGCTGTGTATATGTTATGCAGGTATCCCCTCAGAATTCCATCCTCAACAAGGGCTGTCCTCTGGGAGGGTGTCCCCTCACCATCAAAGGGGGCTGATCCGAGGCCCCCCTCAAGGGTACCGTCATCGTATACTGAGAGGCCCTCACCTGTGACCTGGCTTCCAATCCTATCTGCCAGTACGGACCTCCCCCTCTGGACGTTATCTGCGCTGAATGCGCCTGCGAATGTTCCAAGGAGTCCTGCTGCTGCATGGTAGTCCAGGACTGCGGGGATCCTGCCGCTTTCAATACTCCTGCCCCCCATCGAATCCCTTGCAATCCGGCAGGCCCTTCCAGCTATCCATTCAGGGTTGATGTCAAGTTTGCAGGAGGAGTCTGATTCGTAGGCGGTTGTCTTCATGCCATTCTCCCCGGCTGTCACAGATATGTGGGCTGAGAACCCTGTTGAAGATGATGACGCCTCAACACCCTCCGAGTTTATGATGAATGTTTCAATCCTGGATGCGGTGAACCCGCCGCTGGTGGGTTTGCATCCCTCCTCCAGGACCCTGTTGATCATTCTACCGGCCATCTCCACGGAGTCCTCAACTTCAAGGTCATCGAAGGACCTGTCATGGATCCCCTTCACCGATGGATATGTGGAGGGTTCAGAGAACCCGAAGTTCTCATCAGGATCTGCAAGCTGGAGGTTCTGGGCCGCCATCCTCACAGCCACGCCCACCCCATCAGGATCCGATGTGTAGGCAAATCCCATCCGCCCCTCCTTCAGGATGCGGATGCCTATCCCTGTCATGGATTCAATTTTCCCGAAGTCTATGAGGTCACGCTGGATCTCAACCTCCAGTGTCTTCTCCCTCTCAATGTAGACCTCAGCCATCTCACCATACCTTAATGCGAGTTTAACCGCCTCTTCACCAATCCCGAACATCAGCTCACCACCCCATGAATCTCCTGACCGCCTCTGCAACCCCTTCTCCATGGGCTGCGGAGGTCACATAATCTGCCATCTCCCGCAGTTCAGGGTCTGCATTTGCAACCGCAACCCTGAATCCAGCAGCCTCAATGAATTCCCGGTCATTTTCACTGTCACCTATGGCCATGACATCCTCCATTCCTATCCCCATGGATTCAAGCAGGATCTCCAGGGATGAACCCTTATTCACTGAGGGGTCTGTCAGGTGTATGGCAAAGCCGGTATCATAGACCTCAACATCAAAATCCCTGAGCGCCTCCCTGACAGTATCTGCAGGTACATCCCTGGTCAGTGCTATCTCCGACACCCTGAGGTCAGAGAACTGGACCTTCCGGACAGGGTAAATCCCTTTGAGGTGACTGTAGGCCATCTCAGCCTTACTTATATCACCCAGGACCCTCACCTCATCATTGATGTGCAGCACACCGCCATTTTCAGCCACAACCCCTCCGCTGGCCCCTATCAGGACCGATGTTGTCATTGCAAAGCAGAGGATGTTACCGGTAACCATTATAACAGGCACCCCTGCCTCCTCGGCACCCCTGAGGGCCTTCACAGCCTCCAGAGACAACCTCCTTTTTTTGTCGGTTATTGTGCCGTCGATGTCAACTGCAATGGCCCTCATCCTGACACCTAGAATGAGCTGTACCGGTAGGCTATGTTACAGGTGCCCTCCCTTGACACCATGCATGCCCCGATGGGACTGGTGGGGGTGCACTCATTCTTGAAGAGTTTGCACTCCTCTGGCCTTGCAACACCCCTCAATACAGCACCGCAGATGCATCCCGCCGGTGTATCAACCGTATCTTCAACCTCTATATCGAATTTCTCCCGAGCATTGAATTCAGAGAACTCATCCCTTATCTCATAGACTGATTCGGGTATGACCGGGAATCCCCTCCACTCCCTCTCGGTTACCTGGAAGACCTCATCCATCACCTTCTGGGCCTTGAGGTTACCCTCGGGTTTCACGGCCCTCTTATACTCGTTCTCAACCTTTGCCTCCCCCCTATCGATCTGTCGGAGTATCATGTAGACCGCCATGAGTATATCCAGGGGGTTGAAGCCCGCTATGACCTGGGGTATGTTGTAGTCCCTTGAGAAGGGCTCATAGGGTTTCATGCCGATTATGGTTGACACGTGACCTGGTTCTATTAGGGCGTTGAGGTTCACCTCACCTGACTCTATGAGAAACCTGAGGGCGGGTGGTATGAGCCTGTGGCATGAAAGAACCGAGAAGTTCTCAGGTGGTCCTGAGAGTATCTCCGAGGCTGTTGTTGGCGCCGTGGTCTCAAATCCCGCTGCCATGAATACGACTTCCCGGTCAAGTTTCCTTGCTATCTCCACTGCGTTGCCCACACCGTAGACTATCCTGACATCCGCACCGTCCGCCCTGGCATCCGCGAGGGATCCCCTGGAGCCCGGTACCCGGAGCATGTCACCGAAGGTTGTTATGGTGACACCCTGCCTTGCAAGTTCAATGCACTCGTCTATTTCCCTTGCCGGGACACAGCAGACCGGACAGCCAGGACCAGCGACCACCTCCACCTCCTCAGGAAGGAGGGACCTTACACCATGCTGCATTATTGTGTGCTCATGTGACCCGCATACATGCATTATCTTAACTGGACGTGATATCTCCTGTATCCTTGAAACCAGTTCCCTTGAAAGATTCTTCATAAGACCACCATTACACTTAAAGATCTATTTATCACGATCATATATATATGGAGGAGGCCAAAGGATTATGTTTTATGAGGGATAGAAGTTTAAACATGTCAGTTATCATCCTCCTCTTCCTCTTCACTGTCTCACTGATTGGCGTTATAAAGTCGGCCGACATATTCGTGGATCGGATCGTTGATATCGGTAGGGCACTGGGGATATCCCAGATAATACTGGGGGTGACAGTCGCCGCTGCAGGGACCTCCCTTCCCGAATTTGGATCGGCACTGATATCCGTCCTCACAGGAAACCCTGATCTTGGTGTGGGTGTTGTTATAGGATCAAATATATGGAACATAGCCGGCATCATAGGCATATCAGCCATCCTTTCATGTGCGGTTACAACAAACCAGGATGAGATCCGGAGGGATGGTCTTTTCGGGCTTCTGAGCATACTCATCCTCACATTCTTCATGCTCATGGGCCCGGTTGGACCCCTGACTGGTGTTGTGCTCCTTGCACTCTACGGTGTTTACCTCTGGGTCCTCATAAAAAAACAGAGGGGCTACTATACTAGCCACCTCATGGATCATGGCGAGGTTGATGCTAAAACCATAATCTACGCCATCCTGGGATTCACTGGTCTTGTGGTGTTCTGCAGAATACTCGTATACAGTGCCGTTGGGATCGCCGAGATCCTGAATGTTCCTGAGATGATAATCGGTCTTTTTGCCCTCGCAATAGGCACAAGCCTCGCTGAACTGGTCGTTGCTGTTAACTCTGCAATGAAGCGTATGTGCAGCCTATCCCTTGGAACCGTCCTGGGGAGCAACATATTCAACATCCTGATAGGCATCGGGGTTCCATCACTCTTTGTTAAGATCCCTGTTGAGCCCCTATCCCTCATTCTTGACGCTCCAGTGCTCATGGGGGTGACAGTGGCCGTCATGTACTTCATGTGGACTGATATGGAGCTCAGGAGGGTTGAGGGAGTTGCACTTATAACAATTTACCTGGCATACGCTGTACTTAGAATAACACTTACACGGTAGGTTTAATGTGCTCTTTAAGATGCACTTAGAATAGCACTTACACAGTAGATGGACATCAGTTTACACTGAAAAAACTTAAAAACCGCTCAATATACCAAAATAAAAAAATGACGGGAAATTTTTTTATCTTCTCCTTGCTATGGCTGAACCTGCAGCTAGAAGCAGCAGGCCTGCCATGAGTGCAGCTACCGGAGCACCCGTTGGCTGCATCGGTACCTTGCCAGGTGAAGGTCCTGGACCTGGTGTGGGTTCTGTGACCTCGATATCGACCTCTGTCGTGTTGTTGCCGCCTGATGAGCCTGAGCTCACCGTTGCCACGTTGATGAATGTGCCACGCCTTATCATCTGGACCACTATTTCAAGGACTGCGCTTGAACCTGATGGCAGGTCTCCTATCAGCCATACGCCGGTTACCGGATTGTATGATCCCACAGTGGCGCTGGATGATACGTACCTCATTGAATCTGGTAGCCTGTCAACCACTGTTGTGTTGAGTGCAGTATCAGGTCCATTGTTTGTCACCGTTACTGTGAATTTCACGTTCTGTCCGAGGCGTACAGCCCTCCTATCAGCCGTCTTGGTGATGGTGAGCTCTGCCCGTGGGTTGACTGTGAAAGTGGCGTTAGCATCCCTATCAGGGTTCGGATTGTACGTATCAGACGTGACATTGGCAATATTGGTCAAGGTAGTGTTACTCACAACAACCCTGGCAACAATCTCCAGAGTCGCCACAGCATCCCTCACCAGTGAACCAACAAGCCACACACCAGTACGCGATTTCCGGACTTTTTTTAGGAAAATACAAGCTACCAGTGAACCAACAAGCCACACACCAGTACCCACATCATAGGTTCCCTGTGAAGCACTATGACTCACGTAGTCAAGACCAGCAGGTAACACGTCATTAACAACAACACCCACTGAATCATCAGGACCCATATTGGTAACTGAAACCACGAACCTCACAGTATCATTGAAGTCAACCACCGTCTCATTAACCACCTTATCTATCACAAGATAAGCAGCCGGTGGGATGGTCACTGTGACGTTTGCAGTGTTGTTTTCAGAGTATGGATCGAACTGATCCCCAACTGCCTGAACCCTGTTTATCAGTTCACCTGTGGTGTTCACAAGGACCGTGAAGTTGAGGGTTGCTGATGCACCGTTTGCAAGGTCTCCAACTATCCAGATGCATGCAAGGGGATAGCAGATACCCTGTGAAATTGCATGTGACTGGTGGACAAGGCCCTCTGGAAGCATTTCTGTTACCGTGACCCCTGTTGCATCGTCAGGTCCATTGTTCGTAACCGTCACAAAGAAGGTTATCTGCTCACCGAAGTTCGGTGTGCTGTTTGACACCGTCTTTGTGATTGATATATCTGATGATGGGTTCACGGTGAGTAGAGCAGTTGCATTGTTGTTTGAGAGCAGAGGGTCGTACTCCTCGGCTGATGCATTCACGTAATTCGTGAATATACCTGCGGCATTTGCAATTACCTCAAGCACCAGGGTTGCTGATGTGCCATTTGCAAGGTCTCCAACAGTCCAGAGCCCGCCTGCGAAGGTTCCCTGTGAGGCGCTGTAACTGAGCAATCCGAGTCCTGGTGGTAGTATATCCGTTACAGCGACACCTGTTGCATCGTTCGGTCCGTTGTTGGTGACAGTGACCGTGAAGTTTGTTATCTGTCCATTGTTGATTGGTGTCAGGAGGACCGTCTTCTGTACCGCGATATCAGCCACGGCCTCCGCATTTAATAGCCCAGCAGCATAGTTGTTGGTCAGGTCAGGGTCATACTCGGTGCTCGTGACTGAGACCGTGTTTATCATTCCACCTGTGTCATTGACAAGCACGGTGATGTTCAGTGTCTCTGATGCACCGGGTGCCAGTGAATCAACAGTCCATACATTGAATTCCACGAAGTAGATACCCGCGGATGCATCGTGGGACTGGTAGACGAGGCCTGATGGTATTGTATCAACGGTCCTCACAACCGTGGCAGTGTCCGGTCCAAGGTTCGTTACCGTTATGTAGAATACCACGGTGTCACCGAAGTCTGGTGCTGTGTTGCTGACGGTCTTCGTGATCTTAACATCCGCGCTTGGCCTCACATCGACTGTAACCGCATCAACGTTGTCTCCGGGTAGTGGATCTGGAAGCTCTGATGATACGTTGACTATGTTTGTCTGGAAGCCTGCCTGGGTTGCCCTTACAAGTAGTGTGAGGGTTGCCTGGAACAGGGCCGGTAGTGAGCCAACCTCCCAGACGCCAGTTGTTGTGTTGAAGGATCCCTGTGTAACCGTGTATGATATGATTGAGAGTCCTGCAGGCAGGAGATCTGAGACCACGACATTTGATGGTGTGTCTGGACCCGCATTCCTCACGATCACCGTGAAGGTGGCGGTTTCCCCGTTATTTATAACAGGTCTGTCAACGGTCTTCTGGATGCTAAGGTCTGCTGATACTGCGTTAAGGGTTGATACCGCATCATTGTTGGTCCTGTCAGGGTCGCGCTCATTACCGGTGACTGATACTGTGTTATTTGAATCACCTGTTGTGTTCACAAGGACTGTGAGGTTCATCAGGGCTGATGCCGCATAATTCAGTGCTCCGATGTACCATACACCGGTTGTGGCATTGTAGGTTCCCTGTGTGACACTGTGACTGAGGTAGACAAGGCCCGGTGAGAGTATATCTGTGACGGTTACACCTGTGGCGTTGCTCGGTCCGAGGTTTGTGACAGCAACCGTGAAGGTCACAACGGATCCATAGTCTGGTCGCGGGTCGCTCACTTGTTTCACTATACGCAGGTCAGCCACCGGGATTCCCACCACCTCGGCGGTGTCATTGTTGTTATCCGGGTTGGGATCAAAGTTTGGTGATGTGATATTTGCAAAGTTTGTCAGTGATCCAGTTGCGTTGACCCTGGCTATTATTGTGAGTGTTGCTATTTCAAGGTAGTTCAGTGCCCCCACATTCCATGTGCCCATGTAGTAGGAGCCCTTGGATGGTGTCGCACTGATGAGTATCAGTCCAGCCGGCAGAACATCCTCCACCACAACTCCTGCTGCGTTATCAGGTCCCCTGTTGCTCACAGTGATTGTGTACTGGATATTTTCACCCACATAGGGTTCCGGATTGTTAACAGACTTGTCTATGGTGAGGTCTGATGCCTGTGGAGAATTCAGGGTTGCTGATGCGTAGTTGTTTGCCATATCTGGGTCGAAGACGTCACCTGTTACGTTGGCGTTGTTGACAACTGGTCCTGTTGCTGTGACCGTGGCTGTGATGTTCAGTGTTACTGTCTCGAAGTATTCAAGGTTTCCTATTGTCCATATACCTGTGGTGCTGTTGTAGGTTCCCCTGGATGCACTTGCTGATACGAAGCTCAGCTGTGGTGGTAGAAGATCCGTTACATAAACGCCGGTGGCATTGTTTGGGCCGTAGTTCACCACGGTGATTGTGAATCTGACCGTGTCACCGAGGTTGGGTGCTGTGTTGTTGACTGTTTTTGCAATTGCAAGGTCGGCCCTCTCAAGTGCCCTGATGGTGATGTTCTCACCGAAGTCTGAGTTGTAGTGGTAGCTTGAACCGCTCCTGTCTGTTATGAGACCGAAGAGCCTGGTCACCCCTGCGCCGGTAACGTTGAACAGCCAGACAGATACAAAGTTTGTCTGACCCGGTGCGTCAAGGCGTACATTGTTGCTGGTGTTTGGTCCGTAGGTCACCGTTACGTTGATGGGCTGGATAATTGCCGGGTTGTAGTTGGTTAGTGGAAGGTTAACGATATCATATCCGGCTGATGCCGTTGTTGATACGACTGTGACTGCAATCACGTCTCCAATGGCCGGTGCCGGGTTACTCACACTTATGGATACCACGTCATTACGGTTCTGTGAGACAAGTTTCTCAACATAGAGTGTTCCGTTTATGGTGTCAGCGGAACCCGTGTTCGTCCCGCCCACCGTCACCGTATAATTCCTGGACGTCAGGTAGGCAAGTGAATTCCTTGATACCTCCACAAGGTAGAAGACATCCACCGTTGCACCCGGTGCTATATCACCCAGGTACTTGCTGGCTGTTTCATTGGCCGCAAGGTAGACGTAGGGATTGGTTGAAGTGAATGTGAGGTTGGCTGTTACATTAGTTGCGGTGGTCAGGGCATCGTTCCTGACACGTATCTGGATGAGATACTGGTTGGGGCCGACATTCACATTATTATGGTCAAGCCCTATGATGTCCCATGAACCCTTGGTCAAGTTCAGGGTTCCGAGCCTGAAATCGGCAGTGGCTCTTCCTGACTCATCAAGAGTCACCGTCTTTGAAGGTACCACATGCCCCGGTGCAAGAGCTGAGACAACAAATGTCCGGTCAGGTGACTGGAAACTCACAGAGTAACTTCCATCAGAACCCGTTACCCCTGATGCTACAGTAGAGCCATCCATGGAGGCCACATTTATAAATGCGCCCTCAAATGGATCTGTACCGTTACACTGAGTAACAGTCCCTGTTATGAGTGCATTAGAATCAGTCTGATTATCAGAGTCTGCGGCACTTACGGTTCCCACTGCAAGAACCAGAAGAAGAAGCGAAAGTGCCAGTGTAAATCTCTTCATTTTTCACCCCCCTTTCAATTTTTTTACACGTTTATCTATTCTGTTCATGGAGATATTTATAATCTTCTAATAATTCCCGGAAAGACAAAAAATTGAGGTATAGGCAGTAAAAACCTGTCAGAATTGTATGATCTTGCAGATGACATATACATCAGATGGTCAATATATGGCCATATCGAATGGAATTTATAGATGGCCATACAATCAAACTGTATGAAGGCTGTGGTTTTCATTGGGAGGGGGCTCAGGGAATACATTGATATGTTCAACCTGGACCCCTTAGAACTCAAGGGGACGAGGATCCTTGACTGTGCTGCTGGTGTGAGTTCATTCAGGAGCGAAATGCATGACCGGGGATTCAATGTAACTGCACTGGACCCCCTGTACAGGAGGACACCCGATGAAATTAAAAAAATGGCATATGAAAGTTTCAGGAGATACACTACGAACCACAGAGACTTTTTAAGGGATTTAAAGGTGGATGGAAAACCTGTTGAAGATTACAGGAGGATGGTACTCAGCAGGTTCCTGGATGACTATAAAAGGAACCCCTCATGGTACATAGCCGGCGAACTCCCGGATC
Source organism: Methanothermobacter sp. CaT2 (assembly GCF_000828575.1). Lineage (GTDB taxonomy): Archaea > Methanobacteriota > Methanobacteria > Methanobacteriales > Methanothermobacteraceae > Methanothermobacter. The sequence continues at coordinate 965,783 of NZ_AP011952.1, forward strand.
TTCCCTTTGAAGATGGAGAATTTGACATGGTTGTATCTGCAAATTTCCTTTTCCTGTATGAGGACCTGCTGGACTACAGTTTCCATGCTGAATCTGTGAGGGAGATGCTCAGGATCGGGAAAGAGGTTAGAATATTTCCTGTGTACAATATACACAGAAGAAAACGTTCTGTACACCTCAAACCGTTGATGGATGAATTTAATGATTATGACATGAAGATAAGGAAGGTTAAGTACCATGAGGAGACCGGCTGTAATGAAATGTTAATCATAAAATAAGATCGGGGTCAACCGGTTCTATTATTCGTTATAGCATTAATATTACGAAGTATAATGTCGGGGCTTCCATATTATTAAGGTAAATAACATGACACAATCTTTCTTGTAACCTTTTTAAGTTGATTCCAATACTAAATTTAGTCTATTAAAGCTGGTTATCAGTTGCAATCTATATAGTTCACGACTGAATTTCCATACTACCATACTATTCAGTCTATTTTAAAGCAAGATATACAGCTAGCTGCACTCTTACCTGATATAGGATTTCCATACTATTCAGTCTATTTTAAAGCAAAAAGTTCCTTTATCCCAATCAGCCTTAGTATCAAATTTCCATACTATTCAGTCTATTTTAAAGCAAAAAGTTCCTTTATCCCAATCAGCCTTAGTATCAAATTTCCATACTATTCAGTCTATTTTAAAGCAACGTATCTATCACGGTGTCAATAGACTCATCACTATATTTCCATACTATTCAGTCTATTTTAAAGCTTTTGGTGGCTATGAAGAGCCTATGATTACGATATTTCCATACTATTCAGTCTATTTTAAAGCACTCGCAGCACTCTACATACAGAAATACGAGATAGATTTCCATACTATTCAGTCTATTTTAAAGCGATGATGACCTACTCGTCCTGGCACCACGTGATCATGGATTTCCATACTATTCAGTCTATTTTAAAGCATATGTTTCATCTTTGTTGTGAGAGTGAATGGCTGTGATTTCCATACTATTCAGTCTATTTTAAAGCGTGGCTAAGGGAGGTTTACATAAAGAACCTCGCTTTAGATATTTCCATACTATTCAGTCTATTTTAAAGCACAGCAAAACTGAAGCTGTGAGTAGAGTAGCATACGAGATTTCCATACTATTCAGTCTATTTTAAAGCCACTCAACGCGGAATGGGAATCTGGGACTGATAAGGCATTTCCATACTATTCAGTCTATTTTAAAGCACATTGGGGGTCCAGTGAGAGAGGCCCTCTCCAAGGTATTTCCATACTATTCAGTCTATTTTAAAGCAAGCAGCTCTCCTCGGTGTGAAGAGGAGTGGTGAGGATGCATTTCCATACTATTCAGTCTATTTTAAAGCTCAGTATCTCATATGATATGTTAGAAAACTCTCTGAGATTTCCATACTATTCAGTCTATTTTAAAGCCCTTCATCATATACCACATCTACTTCGTTATATGTATATTTCCATACTATTCAGTCTATTTTAAAGCTAAGAAATATAAATAATTTTTATATTTATTATAAAAAAATTTCCATACTATTCAGTCTATTTTAAAGCTTCCAGTTCCTACATTCATTCTTTTTTTGATAATATCATTTCCATACTATTCAGTCTATTTTAAAGCCCAACTCTAAACCCGCTATATCCACATCTGAGCCCAGAATTTCCATACTATTCAGTCTATTTTAAAGCAGGAGGGGTCTTGTATTTTCTTGGTGGGCGTCAAGAAATTTCCATACTATTCAGTCTATTTTAAAGCAATATTGAACCCATATATCCCTGTGAACCCCTTCCAATTTCCATACTATTCAGTCTATTTTAAAGCTTCATCCTCCTTCAGGCCCTTGAGGATTTGCAGGTCTTATTTCCATACTATTCAGTCTATTTTAAAGCCCGCGTCCATCTCAGCCTTAAAGTCCAAGTAGTACTATTTCCATACTATTCAGTCTATTTTAAAGCATCCATGTTCATGCCGTATGCACCGTCCACAATCCTATTTCCATACTATTCAGTCTATTTTAAAGCCCTTTCCTATACATCATACTATCTCCCTCCGTTTGCTTATTTCCATACTATTCAGTCTATTTTAAAGCAGAAGGAACTGAGTTTCAGGGAATATGCGGCTGAAAAATTTCCATACTATTCAGTCTATTTTAAAGCACCAGAGACAAACAAACAAACATATGCACATAGAAACAATTTCCATACTATTCAGTCTATTTTAAAGCTTTGTTTTTTTGTTCTTGTCATGTTTTATAGCATTTATTTCCATACTATTCAGTCTATTTTAAAGCCTTTTTTTTATTTGTTCTTTTTCCTGGTTTTATGATATTTCCATACTATTCAGTCTATTTTAAAGCATTTTATCACCTACCGAAGATTCATCATATAATTTAATTTCCATACTATTCAGTCTATTTTAAAGCGATTTCTGTATAGATGAACTTGAGGATTTATACTTCAAATTTCCATACTATTCAGTCTATTTTAAAGCTGATCCAGACCCGCTGAATTTTGGGAGAGGACTGGGAATTTCCATACTATTCAGTCTATTTTAAAGCCCTTGGCTCCGTAAACCGATTTGTATGAGACCTCCTATTTCCATACTATTCAGTCTATTTTAAAGCCTCATATAATCCACATCAACCATTGTAATATACCCATATTTCCATACTATTCAGTCTATTTTAAAGCGATTAGATTCAAGTTGCAGATGGCGTCAACTGACACATTTCCATACTATTCAGTCTATTTTAAAGCGTGGCCGCATGCAGGGCAATAATCAACCCATTCCATAATTTCCATACTATTCAGTCTATTTTAAAGCCCACGCCACATTTCGCGATTTATCCAAATAGGGATACTGATTTCCATACTATTCAGTCTATTTTAAAGCTTTAACTTTACTAATCGACGGTGGTTCATCATCTCCACATTTCCATACTATTCAGTCTATTTTAAAGCCTGTATTGTTATTTTTTTGTGTTTGACATTACAAATTTATTTCCATACTATTCAGTCTATTTTAAAGCGATTAGATTCAAGTTGCAGATGGCGTCAACTGACACATTTCCATACTATTCAGTCTATTTTAAAGCGTGGCCGCATGCAGGGCAATAATCAACCCATTCCATAATTTCCATACTATTCAGTCTATTTTAAAGCCCACGCCACATTTCGCGATTTATCCAAATAGGGATACTGATTTCCATACTATTCAGTCTATTTTAAAGCTTTAACTTTACTAATCGACGGTGGTTCATCATCTCCACATTTCCATACTATTCAGTCTATTTTAAAGCCTGTATTGTTATTTTTTTGTGTTTGACATTACAAATTTATTTCCATACTATTCAGTCTATTTTAAAGCTAAATTGAATGGTCGTAAACCGGTATATGTTAATGTATTTCCATACTATTCAGTCTATTTTAAAGCGCGTTTTTTGCCACTAAATCACCCATTACATATAGATATTTCCATACTATTCAGTCTATTTTAAAGCAAGCGGATATCTGCGGGAGACTCCATAGCACCACAGGCCATTTCCATACTATTCAGTCTATTTTAAAGCCGGCTTCTATGTCGTCGATCGCGACCCATACATCCTGACATTTCCATACTATTCAGTCTATTTTAAAGCAAATAGGTGATAAATATGGTTAAAATAAATAATATTGAAAATTTCCATACTATTCAGTCTATTTTAAAGCTCGACAGGCTCTTCGAAGACCTATACGATCTTGTGAATTTCCATACTATTCAGTCTATTTTAAAGCGCAACATCATTACATTGCATGAGTATAACAAAGTCGTATTTCCATACTATTCAGTCTATTTTAAAGCCATGCCCTGCAACATCACAGGGGCCGCCCCATGCCCTGATTTCCATACTATTCAGTCTATTTTAAAGCTCTTCCCAAATTGCTTCCGCCTCTGCAAGGCACCTCTATTTCCATACTATTCAGTCTATTTTAAAGCAGAAGGACGAGGTAAGGATTGAGCCCAAGTGGAAGAATTTCCATACTATTCAGTCTATTTTAAAGCAAATAAATCTAATAGAAAATACAAATTATATAGAATATATTTCCATACTATTCAGTCTATTTTAAAGCATCACTCCACCGGGCAACCCAAAACCCATAGAGACTAATTTCCATACTATTCAGTCTATTTTAAAGCAAAGGAGGGTTTGAAACCACCATCCTGCAGGTTCCTCCGATTTCCATACTATTCAGTCTATTTTAAAGCACCCACACTTCCTTCGCTATTATCTTCCAGATATCAATTTCCATACTATTCAGTCTATTTTAAAGCCGATGCACCGGATAAGGAAATAAAACCTGCCAGGCCCAATTTCCATACTATTCAGTCTATTTTAAAGCTCTTGCTGTCGCCAATCAGTTCCGATTGGCAATATAGCCTAATTTCCATACTATTCAGTCTATTTTAAAGCTCCCCGGGCTCAACATCCTGTGAGGTTTCAAGGTCTCATTTCCATACTATTCAGTCTATTTTAAAGCGATCAGAGGCCTCCCTCTTCCGATCTGCTGAGTCCAGATTTCCATACTATTCAGTCTATTTTAAAGCAAGGTCGATAAAGTCCTCTATATTCTCTTCACTTATATATTTCCATACTATTCAGTCTATTTTAAAGCACTTAAACCGTAAAATATATATATGTGTCTCTCTAAAATTTCCATACTATTCAGTCTATTTTAAAGCAATAGCACTCTTACCCATCATCTGTGAAGCCACGAAGATTTCCATACTATTCAGTCTATTTTAAAGCTCGCGTATGATGGGACGCGATGATTACTGAAGAATGAAATTTCCATACTATTCAGTCTATTTTAAAGCTCCAGTTCCCATATTCATTTTTTTTCGTCAATATCGAATTTCCATACTATTCAGTCTATTTTAAAGCAATTAGTACTCTGCAAGCTCTCTTCTTATGTTCCCGTATTTCCATACTATTCAGTCTATTTTAAAGCCTAATGTGCATGTAACACGACTCGAACACCTCATAAAATTTCCATACTATTCAGTCTATTTTAAAGCGGGTGTGCCAGGCCCCGCTGAGGGCGTCGACCTGGTATTTCCATACTATTCAGTCTATTTTAAAGCCTACTATGCCTATCAATCTACTGCATCGAAGAAACAAATTTCCATACTATTCAGTCTATTTTAAAGCCCACATCACCAGTCCTAAGTTCAGTCTTCGAAAAACCAATTTCCATACTATTCAGTCTATTTTAAAGCAATAGGCTTCCTCCTAGCCATACTCCTCAAAACAATCATTTCCATACTATTCAGTCTATTTTAAAGCCATGGGAAGAAGCTATTGATTTGTTTATCGAAAAAAAATTTCCATACTATTCAGTCTATTTTAAAGCCAGCCCCTTCTTCTTATTCACACCCACAAGGTACACAATTTCCATACTATTCAGTCTATTTTAAAGCCGAGCCGATTATTTTGTTTTTAGGCTAAATACTTGCTGAAAATGCTTTGTTTTAACATGCTTATAAGTCTGCCTATAATGATGACTCTTATTTATAAAGGCTGACTTAAATTATAAACCCAATACTGTTCTTTTCAATTCCAAGGACATGCGAAGAAACATATTTTTTACTGGGAAATTCATAAATCATCACAGAATCACATGTATCATCTATCAATTCACTGAGTCCTGTTTTTATCTCACCAAACTGCGCTTTACTTACTTCTCCTTCAAAAACTGAGTTCTGTCTCCAATGAAGATACATTTTCAAAAATTTATGAACCTTGTTAACTCTTTTGACATCAACGTCGTAAACCACCAGGAGGTACACTTAATCACCTGCTAAAAAAATGCTTAAAATAATAAATTACAGTTTTACCACCATGCCCTGAAACTCTCATATTTCTGATCGCCCAGAAAGTGTTTTATTAATTTATAGGACTCCAGCCTCATCAGATACTTATAGGATACCTTTCTTTTGAGTTTAGGGTGCTTTATAGTCGTATCAAGCTTAGCCTGATATTCTTTGAGGAAAATTTGTTTACCCCTGTCTTTAAGCATTACACCGACATCTCTATCAAAGTCCTTCTCTGAAATCATGTTATTATTTACTAGTTTAAATATTACTCTACCAACTATTAGAGGCTTAAAGATATCTGCTATATCCAGGGCAAGTGAAAACCTCCTTTCGGCAGGTTCATGCAGAAAGCTAATAGATGGATGGAGATAGGTGTGATATATCTCAGATAATGCGGATACGTATAATAATGAATTACCAAAGGATAAAAGGGCATTTAATTCTGTCGTTGGCGGTCTTATTTCACGTTTATCCATTTTAAACCTTTTAAGGATCTTATTAAAGCTCTGATAATAAGAATTCCACATGCGACCCTCATTACTCATTATCTGCGCAACATTCCCTTCCACGACCTCTTTCTCTATCATCTCAATATATTCGCTAACATCCTTCCCTCTTTTTTTGTAATACTTCATTGCTTTGAGTAGGTTATGTTTAATACCGAGAACCATCTCCCTCGCGATTTCTGATCTTTTCGTTGGGTCCAGGTAATGTTCCGCCTGTTTTACCACCACAAGACCGGAGTTAAGCTGTACGCGAGGGTATAAAGACCCTTCATAATACCCGTATTTATTGAAAAAATTAACTGGGATGCCCTTTTTCATCAATATAGATGATGCCCCTGATTTAATTGAAACTTTACCATAGCAGTTTATCTCGTTTATGCGGTTTATTGGAAGAGGTTTCTTAATGTCTTTGTTGATAAAATATAATGTATTTCCCTGACGGGACAGTATCCCATGAGAAGTTATATACAAAGGGTCCTTCATTGAATCACCTGTTAGATCATGCAGAACTCATAATAACTACATCTACGACAGTAACGTTTAGAAACGGGTTTAGGGGGATATTTCATTTTAACAACATTTTTTATGCTTTCAACAATTTTCTCGATTTCCGACTCCAATTCAGGCGTTAAGTGGAGTTCTTCCCTTTTCTTTTCAGTAGGGTACACAAGCACTCCTTTCACGTTTTTTCCTGTGAATTTCCTTATATACCATAAATAATAATAAAGCTGATACCTGACAGGCTCTTCAAGGCTGCTTGACTTTTTTATTTCAAAAATAGTCAGATTTTTCTTATTCATGAAATCTATAGAAATTTCGCCGAAGTTTATGCTTTTCTTTTCTCGCGAGAAAGTTTTTTCATGGAGGAGCCTCCCCATCTGTATGTCTTCGTTATCATAGTTCATGTTTATCTGGTTCGCAAAGAACCATAATTCTCGCTTACAGGCCACATAATACTGAACCATGACACCAGTTACTTTCATGAAATCACTTTAAACTATATAATGTTCCAGTCATCCGCATCAACAACTTCAAAGCCGCATTCATAGCTATAGACCCCATGAATAAGGTAGAACATTTTCATATCATCCACCTTCCCTTCACGTAGCATCTTAAGAAATAGCCATTTGTAAATCCCCACAGTATTTTCAAACTTATCAGGATCTTCTTCATCGAAGAATGCAGCAGGAACTACATCAATTTTTTCAAATCTCTCATCAACATCCCTAATTGAGAGTAAACGTGAAACTTCTTCCATATTCTCAGTCTTAAAGCGAATGGTGTAAGGACCTCTTTTGTTGATGATTTCATCGTACTTATTGTAGCCTTTTTCGAGTTTTTTGTTAAAAGAAAGGTTAATTGACTCTATTTCAAGGAGGGATGTGTAGAGATTAAAGACCATTTCACTCATTTCACCCAGGGACGGCTCCCCATCCTCTATTATGTTCTTCGAACACTCTATCACCTCTCTCCCATAGGGATAGACCCATCGACCATTTCCATTTTCGGCTTCTATACAGGTTTCTATGTAAACCTCCCCTTTTTTATGTGGATCTTTAGATCTATTTATCCTACCCAATCTCTGAGTTATCGCATCTATTGGTGCTATTTCTGTGAAAAGTACATCAAAGTCTATGTCCAGGGAAATTTCAACCACCTGAGTCGCTACAACAACCAGTCCCCTGTTTTTCCATTTTTCTTTAAGCTCAATTTCACTTTCTTTTTGTTTTCTATGGGCCTTTGTGAATTGAGAATGATAGAGAATTAGGTTAGAATCCCTGTCAAAAGAATCGCTTGTTTTGAAGCTTCCGGACTCTTCCAGTGCCCTATAAACCTCTTTTGCTTTGTTAACAGTGTTAAGGACAACAAGCACCTTTTTATTATTATTGAATTTATTTATTATGCTATCTATTTTATCAAGGATAGAAGAATTTTCGACCTTCAATGAAAAGGGTCTGTGCTCAAAAAGGCCCTCCTCAGTTATCATATTATAGTCCAGATCCTCTAAGAGAATATTCTCAACATTCACAGGGAAGGTTGCGCTCATTATCGCGAATTTACAGCCCCTATTATTAAGTTCACACAATATTCTTTTTAGAACACCCATCATTTGCCAATCATAGGAATGGACCTCATCAACAATTAAGAGACAGTTTTCTACATTCAATTGGGAGAGGGGCCACTTATAAACATTGAAAAAGCTCAAAAGAAATGAGTCAAGTGTAGAAACCGTTATAGGCTTTGAAAAGGTTTTGTTAATTATTTTTTCCTTCCAAATCTTTTCCTGATCGTCATTATATTCTTCTGCAAGTATAATAGAAGATGATCCGTGCAATATACCCACTTTATCTTTTCCAAAATAGTCTTTAAGACGTTTATACATTGAATTGCTAGTCACCTGTGTGGGCATAGTGTATATTATTTTAGTATGCCTGTTCTTCAGATTATTTAAGGCCCATAAGAGGGCTGCTTCCGTTTTACCCTCGCCCGTGGGTATTTTTATAAAAATGTTGTCTGAACTTTTAGAAGAGACCTCCTGGAATCTCTTTAAGCCATGAAATTCATGACCTCTTAAATCTGCTCTGGATCTTATTTTATCGATAAGTTCATCCTTAGAAATTAATTCTGCATCAAGTTCATAGGATCCACTTGAAAACCAGTCTGCTCTAATTAAGTTTCCTGTGATGAAGCCATATATCTCCTTTACTTCTTTCTTTTTCGAAGGAGTGGCTTGGCTGAGCATAGTGTTCAGGTTATCAATGATTCCTTCTCCCCATGATGACCAGGAAAATGTGTCCCTCAATAGGTTGTATGGCTTTTTGGACGGCAGCTCAAATTTGAATTCGTAGGGGCATGGTCTATTAAAAAATTCTTTATAATATCTTTTATATTCTTTAGCAAATTTTAATGTCTCCTTAAAAAAGGTGGGTGGTTCCAGCTCCGCAAATCTTTCATCTGAATAAATATCATCGTGAAGAAGTGTATGATGTGTGAGTATCGAAAGCGTAATGTAGTCAACATCTCCAATTTTAGGCATTTCAAGGTTATAAGTAAAGTAAACAGAGTACAAGGGGTGGTATGACTTCTGTTTCTTCAAAATTTTATCATTATAGAATTCAAGGGTTCCCTTTCCTATATCATGAAAAAACACTGCAAAAAATAATACATCTAAGAGTAGCTGTTTTTCGATTTTGTGTCGCTTTGCAAATGAATCAAAGGTCTCTGTATTTTCATTGAGAAATTTCCTTAATGATTCTAAAGCCCCCCTCGTATGTCCTTCAAGGGTGAATGATTTTTCATCATTGGTCTTCGCTATAAGATTCTCCTCAAAAAAAGAAGAATCTATGTCATATAATTCCTCAAATCTGGCTCTATGATCGCTGACAAAATCTTTTAAGTCCAACATTGGCATCATGGAACACCTTTACTTGAGTGAAAAGCCTAGATCACAGGAACTCTATGTTATACTGGTGCTCTTCGTCAATGTAAAGATCTTTATTTCTGCTCATTTCACATGAAAGACCTGCAAACTCTACTATCTGAGCAAATTTAGTGGGTTTTCTTGGGGTTACATTATTATTAAAGTTGAGATTGACTGAAATCACTCTGGGCGGGAATAAATTAGAGACTTTTGTTGCCAGTGGCTGATACCTGAACTTCATGCCCTCTTCCAAGGTAAATACGCTGTGTACGGTGCTTTCCTCCCTTGATTCCATGGTAATTTTTTGCGGCTCTCTTATGATCACCATCTCATCATCCATACCAAGAGATGGAACTCTTGAAGGATACTTAAGAGATCTCATCACATCATCGAGAAGATGGGAGTCCTGTGTTAACACATAGATTAAAAATTTGCCCATGTAGATCCTTTCACGTTGAAGTATGTCCCTACCAGCTCCAGAAGACTTCCATTTTTTAAAGGTCCATGCGTCATTGAAAATGGAATTTATATGAAGGGGGACTATTCCAATCCCTAATTTATCAAGAAGGGTGTAATAGTCCCTCTCATTTTTGCCCATGATGTTTGTGAGCATGCCTACGACCTGGGTCTTCGTCGGGGCAAGGTATGTAAGCTGATGAACCGATGTCTGGGGTATCCTGAAAGAATTAATAAGACCCTCAACAATGAATCGCACTGCATCCATTTTAACACCAGTTACAACCAACCTTTTATATTATCCAGAGCTTTGTTAACGGATGTCACAGTTTCCTTAAACTCGGACCTAATCTCCTCTTCATTAGTGAATATGCCTGATCTTATGCCTATACTGTATTCCTCTATTATGTCATCAAATTCATCAAGAATCTCTTTAACGGGGTCAATGTCAATACCGCCTTCTTCGTTTACTCTGAGAGAATTCAGGAAGATGGGTGTGCCTGCTTTCTGTTTTGTGACAACTACAAATTTCGGGGTTAGGTCATCCAGGAGCCTTGCCTTTTTTGCTCCTCCATCAATACTTTTAAGTGCATTTACCAGATATTCCACCCTTCTTCTCCTTTCTTCTGGGTCAATGACATGCTCAATATCATAACTAAGTTCATCGACAATAGATCCAATTACATCCATATCTATTACAATTGTCCCCTTCATGAAGTTGAAGGTGTTTATTTCAACTTTGACAAGATCTCCGCCTTCCTGACCTTCTTTTTTTCGGGTTAGTAGATCGCTATCTCCATTCCATGGGAATATACTCACGAGAGGGGAGACCTTTACTGGTGACCACCTTCTAAGAGCCATTGAGCCAGACCTTTTAACTGCTTCCATGAATCCTAATAGATCCAGATCTGGATGATTTTCAAGTATATTCTTGTATCTTTCCTTATTTTCCTCTTCGGCCTCTATTATATACTCTCCCTTATTATCCAGTTTGGTCAGTTTCATTCCAAGCTGATTCATCGTCTCTTTAAGGTAATATCTTAGTGCTTGCCCTGAAACGTATGGGTAGTAGTCCCCTTTATTGTCCTGAACTTTCTTAAGGACAACCATATTGCCAGGGTTTTCACTGCTGTTGAGGTTATCTATATTAACCTTTGTTATGTATCCTATATTTGCAAATGTCCTGCTCATTCTAATTTCCTCCTTTGTTTTTGGCGTACTTGGCTGAGAGGTACTTCTGTATAGCATAAATTGCCAGATAATTTCTTATTAAAGCCACTCTGTTCTCCTTTGCATCCATAAGAATCTCTTGAATTAAATCACTGTACTTTTTGTCCCCTGCTTGGGAATTCCAGACAGCTCCCGCATCTTCTTTCAATATTTCGTATTCAAGGTTCTTAAAGAACTCAGTGAGCCTCTCAAAGTTTCCTATTTCTCTAATGGAATATAAAATATCCTTTTTATCGTATTGGGCTGCAAAATACCCGATCCTGTCTCCAACGAGTTGGCACTTATTATGCAATTCTTTCATGTCAGACATTCCAGTTACCTCCAGATATTCTGTAAGAAATTTATAGATAAGGAGAGGGTTAATGCCAGAAGGATTATCCTGTGAGAGATTATAAAAAGAAAGGTCGGTAATAACAGGGTCTATGGGGAGACCCAGTAATATTCTTCTCGAGATCTCTTCTCTTGGTAAGTTCTTGATTTGAGGTTTACTTATATTCTTATAATAGGAATAATTCATCAGTAGATTTAAAAAAGGAGTGCCTGATTTGTTTCTTAAATTTTTAATCCTGTCAAAGAATTCTGATATATACGAAAACTTGTTGTAAATCTTTAAATCATCCACTCCACGGGATGTGACAACAAAGTAGTCTATGGACAGATAAGCAAGTTCATCTCTGTCAATTATTTTTCTCTTAATTTTTTGGATTAAGAGGAGCAATCTTGAATAAGGACCACTTGTAACAAAATCCCCTTTTTTTAAAAAATTAGTCTTTCTTGAAGATTCCTCAAGGTAATCCTCTGGAATAATCAGCATCTTCTTTATATTATACAAGAATGTGAGTGAGGGTGCTGATATGATGAACACGTTATTGTCCACGAAATAATTATTTAATAAACCATATCTATAAATGAGGTCACACATGAAACAGGCCGTTATATCCTTTTTTAATCTTAAATCTCTAAATGATGGCTTTGGATCCCCCGTACCGAAATCAAATATCAGATTGGTAGATTTTATTGAAAAAGATCCTTTTTTGTTCTTATCATCTATGTACTTTGAATACTTACTTCCACAGAAGAAGCATTTATCCCCTGCCTGGATTTTTTTTATTTTTGATGAAATTGATTCTCCAAGTTTTTTTGGTTCAAGGTATATCATTACATTACTACCTTTTTTACCATACTGAAGATCACCACTTACCTTTCCATCAAAGCTGTTTTTAGCCTCAGCTTCCTCCTTTTTTAGAGCTTCAAGTTTTTTTTCGGTTACCTGCATCCTAGGTAAAAGATCTTTTGTGCGTTCAGACCTCTGTAAATATGGTTTAACATTAAGTTTTGGTGCTATAATGACTCTATCCTTTACTGGATCGTAGTAAGGTCTGTTATTGTTGGTTTCCTCAAACGCCTTGGAATAATAAATACTCCTTAAGATGAAATAGGTCTCTTTCAATTCTGTGAATGATCCATGAAATGTGATCTTATTATCCGAGAGCTCAAATTTAGAATCCCCATATTTCACAGTGTAATCATCAATATTTTCAAATCTCTCATCTCTCCTAAGATCAAAAAAGATATTCACAAGACCATTATCGTAAAGGAAATCCCTCTTACCAAAGCTTATTGTAATCATCTTACACCCTCCAAAGTATTTAACATTCCAAAACCCAGTGAATTTTTCTCACCAATGCCACAATCCAATAAAAACCTGTAAAACCTTTTGTTATCCATATTAAACTTTTCAAGGTTCTTCCATAGCGTTCCTATGACAATAAACACTTTATCTGCCCTTTTAAGCCTTACAGCAACCTCTCGAGAGTATTGTAGCCGGTCAAAAATGTTTCCATCAAAGTGATAGTCATCATCATAAAATGCATTGTATTTCTTCAAAGCATTTTCTTTCACTCTCTCCATGAAAAAAGACAATTCATGTGAGTTCTTCATTGAAAAATATATATTTTTTCTATTTTTTTCATATAGGACTACGGGCGTGCTTGTTATAAATTGCCTTCCCATCTTTGGTTTGAAAAGGCTCACTGATTCCAGATGAATGGGAATCTTTCCCAGGTAATAGGAGTCCTTTTTCTTAATCTCCTTTTCAATCGTCTTCAGGAGCCTGATTGCCGGTGAAGAAATTATTAAATTTTTGGTTTCATCCTTTTCAAAATCACTAACAGGAAAGATATTCGAAAAACAGAAATATTTGAAGCCTTTTATGTCGTGGTAACTTTCAAATTCAGGACTTCTCTTTAAAAAAGAGTAAATAAAGCCCTGAATAGTATAATTATTGATTGAAGAGTATTCAAAATCTTCTTTTGGCTTAAATTTGATAAGAAGCCTCATCTTTAATCCCTTGAATTTTTCTAGATATATTCTGGAAGATCTACTAATTGTATGGAATACGCTACATGTCAATGATTTATGTTTACATTATGGTATATAAATTTATCTATTTTTGTTTAGGTAATATCTGTAACCCATATCTGCATTCCATCTTATGAAAATGGGCACTGCAGTGTATCCCCTAATTCATCTTCATGATTAACTTGGACCCGCTGGATGATATGCATGCTTTACTATGTAAGGGTCCTCCATGCCATGCTCCCCTTAAAGTGAGGGCATGGTGTAGGATTTTGAGGTTCTGGTTCCCCACTGCAGCACATATCCTGAACTGTCCCAATTGAAACCATCGACCTCAGGGGCATCCAGATGAGTTTGCAGGGGAACCCATATTCTCCTTCATTCCTCCAGACTCAATGAGGGCCTACATGATGTTCTGTTCCTTCCTGTTGAAGAGGAAGGCTGCGATGAGCACCGTTACCACAGCAAAGATGGTTATGACCACCATGTTAACGCCCAGGGGTAGAACTGATTCCCTGAGTATCGTGAATCGAAGGGCGTCAACTGCATATGTGAGGGGGTTAATGTACACGGCACCCTGAAGCCAGGCCGGGAGCCCGGTTATGGGGAACAGGGCCCCGCTGAGGAGGAATATGGGGAGTACTATGAAGCTCATTATGAGGTTGAATCCCTCCATGCTGTCTGTGAATGCGGCTATAACCAGTCCGAGGCCCCCGAGGCCCATGGAGATTATGAGGGCTATCACCATGCTCACAATGAAACACTGGGGTGACATGGTAATCCCGACTATGAAGGATAGTGCCAGGAGTATGGCTGCCTGTATCATTGAGGCAGTGCTTATCCCCAGTGCCTTACCAACCACCATTGACTCCCTGGATATGGGCGCCACGAGTATCTCCTTCAGGAAACCGTACTGTCTGTCGATTATCACCGAGACCCCTGAGAATATGCTGGTGAAGAGCACTGTCTGGCCTATGATCCCAGGATAGATGAATGCCTTGTATCCCCCCGGGACCCCGCCGAATCTGACCGCGGCCCCCAGCCCTGTCCCGAATATTATGAGCCAGAGGAGGGGGGTGACTATTGATGTGACTATCCGGGATCTGTACCGGAAGAATCTCTTCATTTCACGGAGCCATATCGTGTATATACCCTCAATTTCAGCCATTCCAATCACGCCTCCAAACAGAAACACAGGAAACCATCAGGACCCGGTCACGCCTCAGTTATACCCCTGCCTGTGTACTTTATGAATACATCCTCAAGTGTGGGGTGTTCGAGTTCCACGGCCCTCACATAGTAGCTGTTCCTTGCTGCAAGGTTAACTATCTCCGGGACCAGGTTCTCTCCCCGTTCAACCAGTATTTTAACCTCATCATCCATGAGGTAGGCCTCCTTGACATAGTCCTGCCTCTGGAGGAGTTCATAGAATTCAGGTGCCCGGTCAACCCTGACCGTTATGGTGTCTGCTCCAAGCTCCCTTTTGAGGTTCCCTGGACTGTCGGCCTTTATGATCTCGCCGTGGCTCATTATGGCAACCTCATCGCAGAGCTTATCGGCCTCCTCCATGTAATGGGTTGTCAGCAGCACTGTGACGTCCTCCTCCCGGTTGAGTTTCTCTATGTACCTCCATATGCTCTCCCTTGTCTGTGGGTCGAGTCCAAGGGTTGGTTCGTCGAGGAAGAGGACCCTTGGATGGTGTATGAGTCCACGGCCTATTTCCAGCCTCCTCTTCATCCCCCCGGAGTAGGTCTTCACGTACTCGTCTGCCTTGTCTCCGAGGGCTATGAGATCCAGGACCTCCTCTATCCTTTTATCCCTTATATCCCTGGGTACACCGTAGAGGGCGGCGTGCATCTCCAGGTGCTCCCTGCCTGTGAGTATATCATCCAGGGCCCTTGACTGGAAGACTATCCCAATGGATTCCCGGACCTTCCTTGCATCCTTCACTATGTCATACCCGTTGACGGTGCCCCTGCCCCCGGTGGGGCGGAGTATGGTGCAGAGCATGGATATCAGTGTCGTTTTACCGGCCCCGTTTGGTCCCAGGACGCCGTATATTGATTCCTCAGGGACCTTCAGGTTCACTCCCTTAACCGCCAGGAAGTCATCATACCTCTTCCTTATATCCTCTGTCTCGATTATGTAATCCATTTAAACACTCCCGGCCCTTCAGTATTATTCGCTTATTTTTTATGGTGGCTGGTATAATAATATTATCATGGGAGTATAACCTGCGCTGCACTGAACTCTCATGTGGTTAGGAGGTGTTTCTTCTGGTCTTTGAGAATATTGAGAAGGCCCCCACCGGTGTAAGGGGCCTTGATATGATTACTGAGGGGGGTTTTCCAAGGGGCCGTAACACCCTGATATACGGGGGCCCCGGGACCGGTAAGACCTTCATTGCAATGGAGTTTCTCCTGAAGGGTGCCTCGGTCTATGGAGAGCCCGGTGTCATGGTTAGCTTCGATGAACCCGCAGCAAACCTTATTGAAAACTTCAGATCATCAGACAGACTCCTTGAGAGGCTCCTCAATGATGGTTCACTCTTCATTGAGGATGTTTCCTGTGGCATGGACCCTGAGATTGGATCCTACAGCCTGGAGGCCCTGAAGCTGAGGATCGAGGACAGCATAAGGAAGACCGGTGCCAGGAGGGTTGTCCTTGATAAGGTTGATAACCTCTTTGATGGCACCAAAAAACCCGGTCTGATAAGGTCTGAACTCCATGAACTCATAGGGTGGCTGAACGGTATGGGGGTTACCAGCGTATTCACCTCAGGGGATTCGGGGGGTTCCCCTACCCATGGGCTTGAGGAGTACATCTCTGACTGTGTCATACACCTCACCCACACCTTTGAGGGGCAGGTGGGGACAAGGCACCTCCGGGTGGTGAAGTACCGTGGCTCCGGTCACGGCCTCAACCGGTACCCCTTCCTCATAAACAGGAGGGGGGTCTCCATATTCCCGATCACGTCCCTCACCCTTGATTACAGTGTGAGCAGGGAACTTGTATCCACAGGGATACCGGACCTGGATGATATGCTGGGCGGGGGCGTGTACAGGGGATCGTCTGTGCTCATATCCGGGACCACAGGGGCCGGTAAGACCAGCCTCCTCTCAAAGTTTGCCTGTGAATCCTGCAGGAGGGGTGAGAGGTGCCTCTTCTTTGCCAACGAGGAGCCCGCTGACCAGATAGTCCGCAACATGAAGTCCATCGGCATCGATCTTGGTGAGTTCCTGGGTGAGAACCTCCTCATACACTCTGATCGTCCAACATCCCTTGGACTTGAAGCCCACCTCACATCAATGCAGGACCTTGTCATGGACTTCAGACCCGATGCTGTGCTGGTTGACCCTGTCACGGCACTGGCAGGGGCTGGTAGCCCTGAAAACCGGGCCGAGAATTCAAAGAACCTGTTCATAAGGTTCACTGATTTCCTTAAAAGCAGGGGCATCACCTCAATATTCACATACCTTATAAGTTCACCCTTCACTGCAACAACCACCGAACTCAAACTGTCCTCACTCATAGACACCTGGATAGTCCTTGAACATGTGAGGACAAACGGGGAGTACCGGAGGCTCCTCCGGATACTCAAAAGCAGGGGCATGAACCATTCAAGCAGTATCGCGGAGCTCAGATTCACCGACAGGGGCATACTCCTCAAGGGGGGTTCCTGGTGAAGCATGGGGGTGTTCCCTGATGATCCAGCTACGCCTCTATGTAACCGGCGATAGCCTCTCAGAGAGGGCACTTGAAAACCTCAGGGGGGTCATTGATGATAGGGTGGAACTGGAGGTTGTGAACGTCCTGGAGAACCCCGCCATTGCAAGGGAGAACGGAGTCATAGCCATCCCCACCCTTGAAAGGCTCAGCCCGGGCCCCCGGAGGAGGGTTATAGGGGACCTCTCCGATGCAGGTGCACTGAGGAGGTTCCTTGGAATCTGAGGTGGATGCCATGGAGAGGTTTCTGAGGAGGATACGTGATATCGTTGAGATGTCCGGACAGAGGGACATGGAATCCCTCATCAGGGACATGAAGGCCGGGGACCATATCTGCATCATCTATGATGACGATGAGGAATGGAGGAACACCCTAATCCCCTTCATGGTTGATGGCCTCCGGCGGGGTGAGAGGTGCCTGTACATATGCAGTGAAAGGACCGCTGACACGGTACGGGAGGAACTTGGCAGGGAAGTCCCTGTGGATGAATTCGAAACGGATGGTCGACTCAGGATAATGGATGACAGTGACGCCTACACTGATGGCGGGGTCTTTGACCCTGAAAGGATGGTGGCCCTCCTTGAATCTGAAACCCGGAAGGCTGTCTCCGAGGGATTCAATGGCCTGAGGGTTACCGGTGAGATGGACTGGGTCCTCAAAGGCCTCCCCGGGAGTGAGAGGCTCATTGAATATGAGAACATGCTGAACAACTTCTTTCCCGGCTCAGACTGCCTAGCCATCTGTCAGTACCGGAGGAGTCTCTTCAGCCCCGAAATAATCAGGGGTGTGCTCCTCACCCACCCCCTTGTGGTCTGGAACTCCATGGTGTACAGGAACCCCTACTATGTCAGACCGGAAATCCTCCTCAGGGGTGTGAGGAGTGAAATGGAGGTTGACATGTGGCTTGAGAACATCCGCAGGGAGAATGAACTCCTGTGCTCCCTTGAGAACCTCATGTACCTCTATGAGGCATTCATAGATCACAACCCGGGGATTGTGTTCCTCAAGGATTCAGGGGGAAGGTACATACTTGCAAACAGCAGTTTCTCAGAGATCTTTGGAGTTGATGATGTCACAGGAAAGACAGACCCTGAACTGATGAATAGGAGGGCTGCTGAGGCATGCCGGAGGTCCGACATGGCAGCCCTCAGGGATGGTGAATCCTACACTGAGGAGGAGGTCCATGGGAGAGTCTACGGGGTCTATAAATTCAGGGTCGAACTCCCTGGCGGTGAACTGGGTGTCGGAGGATTTGCCCTGGATATAACCGATAAGAAGATCCATGAGATGGAGGTCGAGACCTCAAGGAACAATTTCCTGGGTATCGTCGAGAACAGCCCGGAGCCCATGATGATAGTTGACCTGGAGGGCGTGCTGCTCTACTCAAACCCCGCTGCCAGGAAGTTCTTTGGCTGGTCACCTGAATATAGAGGTAAGCACATAGGCATACCCCTCAGTAGGGAACTGCAGGAGGTTAAGGTCCTGACAGCGGACGGTGAGGTCCGTGTGGCTGAGATGATGATCACAGATACCGTCTGGGAGGGCAGGGAATCCCTCCTCATACGGCTCCACGACATCACAAGGCTTCGTGAATACGAGGAATCCCTGCGGAGGTCCCTGGATGAAAAGGACGTGATGCTCAGGGAGATACACCACCGCGTCAAGAACAACCTCCAGATTATCTCAAGCCTCCTGAACCTCCAGAGGTATCACCTGGAGGATGGCAGGGCTGCCGAGGCCCTGAGGGACAGCGTAACCCGCATAAAGTCCATGGCCATGATCCATGAGAAGATCTACCAGACCGAGAACATGGCCCATGTGAACTTCAGGGAATACCTGGAGAACCTTCTCTCTGAACTGCGATCAAACTACCCCTCCATGGACATCAGGTTCCAGTTCAAACTGGAGGACGTTGACCTCAGCATAAACCAGGCCATACCCTGCGGACTGATAGTCAATGAGGCCGTGACCAACGCCCTGAAGCATGCATTCCCTGGTGGTTCCGGTGAGGTCCGGATATCCATGAGACGGGTTGGTGATTCAATGGAGGTCACCATCGCCGATGACGGTGTGGGGCTCCCGGAATCCTTTGACCCATCAGTGGATGGTGGTCTTGGAATGGATCTCATGCTGAACCTGGCCGCACAGCTTGAGGGTGAGGTCACCATTGATGGCTCGGATGGTGTCAGGGTGGCCCTCAGGTTCCCCCTGGAACCGGTTGAGGAACCCTCATGAATTAATCCACCTTTTAATCCTCCATCAGCAGCACAGCCCCTCTGTTACATTAAAAAATTAAATAATATCAGCGCCATAATTATTATGGGTGAGGTGCATGATATTTGAGATAATAAAATCTGAGGGGATATCCCATAACTCCTATTTTCTTGGTTCTGGTTCTGAGGCCGCGGTTGTGGATCCGAGAAGGGATGTTGATGTCTACCTGGAGCTTGCAGAGATGCACGGTGTCAGCATAAGGTACATCTTTGAGACCCACCGCAATGAGGACTACACCATCGGGTCAGCGGAGCTTGCACGCCACGTGGATGCTGAGATACTCCACGGTTCAGCCCTCGACTTCAGGTATGGAACCCCTGTGAGGGAGGGTGACACCTTCAGTCTGGGAAGCCTTGAACTGGAGGTCCTTGAAACACCGGGTCACACCTATGAGAGCATATCCATTGCTGTGCGTGATACCAGCATATCTGACGAATGTCTGATGATCTTTGTGGGGGATGTGCTCTTCGCTGGTGAAACAGGGCGTGTTGACTTCTTTGGACCTGAAAAGATCCCTGAAACCGCCGGATTGCTCTATGATAGCATACATGAAAAGATACTCCCCCTGGGGGACCATGTGGTGATCTGCCCGGCCCACGGAGCGGGTTCAGTGTGCGGGGCCGAGATAAGGGATATGGACACAACCACAGCAGGCTATGAGAGGCTCACAAACCCTTACCTCCAGATGGGGAGGGATGAGTTCATTGAATACAAGAAGTCGGAGAGGCTCTACACTCCCCCCTACTTCAGGAGGATGGAGGAGAACAACCTCAGGGGAGTGAAGGTTAATAAATCTCACCTCGAAGCCCTCCCACTACAGGACTTCAGGGAGCTCATGGGGGAGGGCGCACAGGTTGTTGATGTCCGTAACCCCACCAGTTTCTGCGGTGGCCACATACCCGGCAGCCTGAACATCTGGCAGGACGGATTCGCTGCCTTTGCAGGGTACTTCCTCAACTACGAGGACCCCATACTTTTAGTGGATGATGGAAGGGGTGTGGACTCCGTGCGGAGGTCCCTGATACGGCTGGGATATGACAACATGGCAGGCTACCTTGCAGGTGGATTCCCCCCATGGTACATGGCAGGACTTGAGATTCAGAAACTGGATGCCATCAGTGTCCATGAGTTAAGGGAAATGGAGGGTGACTTCCTCCTCCTGGACGTCCGGAAGATCACAGACAGGGAGAGGTTCCACATTGAGGGCTCAGAACACATCTGGGTCGGTGACCTGCCAGATAACATTGATTTGATTCCAGAGAAGGATGTTGTCATCTACTGTGACTCCGGTTACAAGTCAACCATAGCTGCGAGCATACTTGAAAGCCATGGGTTCAGGGTGAGTACCGTCCTTGGAGGTATTGGGGCCTGGCTGAGGGCCGGATACCCGGTGGTCGGTGATTTCTAAATAAAAGGGAGGTGAAATCATGAGCATTGTTAAGATACCCCTCATGACAAAGGAAGAGTATGACGAGTTCATAGCAGAGAACTTCATAAGCAGGATAGCCTTCAACGGGGACTATCCATACATAGCCCCCTTCCTCTACGTATTTGACGGGGAACACCTCTACTTCCTCTCAACAAGATACGGCAGGAAGATAGAGCTTCTCAGGAGGAACCCCTACGTCGCCGTTGAAATTGAACACTACAGCGATGACCTCTCAGAGTACCGCTTCGTTACACTGCAGGGCCAGATAGTGGAGGAGAAGGACCCCTCAACAAAGAGGCGCGTGAAGGAGATGTTCGCTGACCTCATAGAGAAGCGCGGCCTCTCCAGGAACATCCTCAAGGCCCTTGGACATTCACCGGAGGACCCCCTCACCTGTCTTGTGGAGATGGACCGGTCCTACGTCTGGAAACTTGTTGAAGTGGTTGATATAGTCGGGATAAAGAGTGGTGAGTGAATCTAATTGTCCGGGTGGATAACCACCCGGAAAAGGTTAGGGGGATGAATGTTAGAAAAAGGGTTAGGGTGGTTTTGAAGGAGTTTAAATGAAGGTTGGGGGGATGAACATCTACCTCCTTCACCTACCCTAATAATTCATACAATTCACATACCCTAAACCTTTTTTGTGAATGGAGTCACTGCAGGCGGTTCCTTTGTGATCCCCTCATGGACATGTGATGCTGCAGTGCATTTCCCTGTGAAGTCACTGAAGACCGAGGAGGGCTGTGATGGTCCTGCTGCCAGCTGCAAAGGCAATGAAGGTCACAGCCATGCCCACCTTTATGAGCTTTGATGTCCTGGATGCCGTAGCTCTATCCTGACTCCTGAGGATCATGATGGCGGCCCGGAGGAAAACTGCCACTGCAAAGAGAAGCACCGGGATGTATAGAACCGAGAATACTCCGAGAATGTAGAGGCTGGGGCTTGTGAGGCTTGCGATCAGCATGAAAACCGCTGCCAGCAAACCCGAAACCCTCATCCCGTGGGTTATGGGGAGTGTTGTTGCACCCTCAGCCCGGTCCCCCTCCACATCCTCCATGTCCTTGACCACCTCCCTCGCCATGGTCATGAGGAATGCGTAGAGACCCAGGATGATTGAAACCCTCACCTCCCCCAGGACTATGCCACCGAAGACGAAGCTGAGGCCCGTGAGGAATGATATTGTGATGTTACCCACCAGACACCTCCTCTTGAGGCTCCATGCATAGTAGACCATGAGGAGTGAACTTGAAACCACCACGAGGCCCGGGAGCAGGCCAAGATAGAATCCCGTGATGGAAGCCGCTGCGAAGAGGATAGCCGAGTAAATCCCGGCGGTGGCTCTGCTGATCCTCCCGGATGGTATGGGACGTTTGGGCCTGTTTATGGCGTCTATCTCATGGTCAAAGTAGTCATTTATCACATTCCCTGCACCTGTAGCCATGAAGACAACTGCTGATGCCAGGAGCACTGCGGAATCGAATCTGCCCGTGATGAGGGCCATCAGTATAACTGTTATTACCGCCATGACGGCATTTACCGGTCTGAGTATCTCTATGTATGGATTCATATGAACTCCTCCTGAATATCCAGTGTAGAATCTTTCAATCATCAGTAAATAAAACCATGATCTCATCATGCACACGGAAACCCAAATCAAAACCCACTTATACCGTGAATTACTTCATAAATCCTATGACTGGCAGTGACATTCTTGGGCTCCTGATGGTATATGTATATGTTGCAGTTTTATTACTTGTATCTGAGAGGCTCCTCGGTGATAGGCCAAATCTAAGCAGAAAGTTTGTGCATATAATGGTTGGGAACATCCTATTTATATTACCACTCTTTGAGAGCCGCCTCGTCATAACATTCCTGGCAGCAGCCCCCTTCATCCTCATAACCTTCCTCCTAAGTCCCTACTCACCCCTCAAGGTGAAGCACCGTGCCTCATCCTACGGACACGGCCTTGGACTCGTATATTATTCCATATCCTGGACCATCCTGGCATACCTCTTCTTTGAGGCCCCCTGGATTACAGGTATAGGGATAGCAGCCATGTCCTACGGTGACGGGTTCGCAAGCCTGACGGGTGAGAGGTTCGGGAGGACAACCTTCAGTGTCCTGGGGGATAAGAAGAGCCTTGAGGGTTCACTTGGGATGTTCATCATCCTCCTGGTGATGCTCCCCGTGGTCCTCACCTACTACTCCCAGGGCTTCACCCCGTACCTTATCCTGGGGGTGGCCCTGGTATCAACTGTACTGGAGGCCCTCACCCCCCGGGGACTCGACAACCTGACTGCCTGCTTCGGGGCTGTTGCAGCATACATCCTACTTGGGGGAATGGGGATTTGAGGTTCATAGTGATTGACGGCCTCGACGGAGCAGGGAAGGACACCCACGCGGAGCTGATAAGGAGGAGGTACCTTGAGAGGGGTGAGCATGTCGTCTTCAGGTCCCACCCCGAGGATGACAACCCCTATGGTAAGAGGGCCAGGGAGGCCCTCCTCAGGGGTGGTAAGGTTAACCACATCAGGGCAGCCATATTCTACGCCCTGGACGTCATAAGGTCCCTGTGGCTCTACCACTGGCGCTCCAATCCCGGACCGGATACACTCATATTCTCAAGGTACCTCATGGGTGTCGCCTACCTCCCTGGGCCCCTCTCATCAGTACTTTACCGTCTGCTATCAAGGGTTCTGCCCACAACAGAGTACATGTTCTTCCTGGACGTTTCCCCTGAGGAGTCCCTGAGGCGGCTGATGGAGAGGGATGAACATGAAATGTTTGAAAACCTCGATGACCTCACCAGCACCCGGGAGAAGGCCCTCAGACTTGCAGATGGATGGTACATCATAAACACCGAGGACCCCATCGAGGACGTGCAGAGGAGGATTGATGAGATCCTGGACAGACTTGACGGTGATGTATATGAAGATAACGTGCCTTGTTGAGGATAGAGCAAGACCACCCCTCCGGGCCGAGCATGGACTGTCACTCCACATTGAGGGTGATGTGAACATACTCTTTGATACCGGTCAGAGCGGACTCCTCATGGAGAATGCTGAGCTGCTTGGTGTTGACCTGGGGGATGTGGACCTGGCCATCCTTTCCCATGGACACTACGACCATGGCGGCGGCCTGACCCATTTCATGGAGATAAATGAAAACGCCGAGGTATTAACCGGTGAAGGAGCGTTCAGGGGGCGATGGGCTGTTGAGGACGGTGCTGAGAGGTTCATAGGAATTGAGGAGATAACAGATCCCAGGATAAGGCTCATTGATGAGGATACGGTGATCCATGAGGGCTACACCATCCTGAAGGGTTTCAGTGGTCCATTCAGAAGACCCCTGGGTAACAGGACCCTCTTCATGGAGTCAGCGCAGGGTCTGGTTCCTGACACCTTCGATGATGAACTGGTCCTTGTCATTGATGGTCAGGGTGGGCTTACTGTTGTGACCGGTTGCTCACATAATGGCATACTGAACATACTGGGCACTGTGCGGGACCATTTCCCTGACAGGGAGATTGGAACGGTCGTGGGGGGCCTCCATATCTCAGGGGATGCACTGTATGTGGCCAGTGAGATCCAGGAATTTGAGGTTGGAAAGATTTACACGGGCCACTGCACCTCAGAGGAGGCATTTAAAGTTCTGGGCAGATCATGTAATGTAAATGTGCTCAGAACAGGAACTGTCATCGAGGTTGATTAAAAAAAGACCCGTGGCGACATCAAACATTACCCTGCTTAACCTGTTGAAAACAAAGCAGCTCTGGAACTCAGGTGACCGGTTCAGCACTCCCTAATAGCTGCAAGCATGCGCTCATATCAGGTACATGGTAATTATAACTAATGTAATTAAAATTATGAGCAAGCTCCAGTATAAAGGATGATCATATTTTGATCCCTTCTCCCCTCTCCTTCCTGGAATGACGGTGAATGCCCAGTAGATGATTATATAGACGAGAACATCCCTGGATAGGATATCTGATGGGATGAGAAGAAGATTCTTCAGTACAATAACTAATCCCACCAGACAAAGTCCCGCCACTAGGGATACCTTATTCTGGTCTGATAGTCTCATGATCTATCATTTTTATATCGGCAGGTACATAACTGTAACCCTGATCTCCGCCGACCAGGATGGGGCTCCTATGATCCTCAGTTGAATGGGCTGGAGTTAATTTAATTGCTAAGGTTTCAGCTGGCTTCTAACCTCTAAAATCTCGAAGATCATAGCATTCTCTCAAAAATAGCCGATGCATATGCTTGAATACAGGGAGTGCATGGAATCCGGCGGTTATGACTACAAATCTCAAACTGGCCCCATGGAGTGCATTGAGGACCGGAATTCAAATTTTTTTTTAACAGTAAATAGCCGGCTAGCTTACCTCTACCTTTTTTCTTCTGAAACCCATGCCTCATCATCAGTTGCCATCCAGGCCACCTGACGCTACGGACAGTTCATTAAATAATATCTTATCGGAGAAAGGAGGGATGATATATGACAAAAAGAATCCGCACCGTGATATTTATTAAATCATATCTCCATATATATCAACATGAGAGGCTGGGTTCTGTTTATCATCGTACTCATAACCATTACCTGTGCCTCAGCTGCATACTCACATCAGCCGAGGCTGGTAACAGGGTCAGACGAGGTCATTGTACAGAACCCTGAAGTTTCACAGGCATTCTACGGTGAGCTGAAGGGAAAACCTGTCTACTTCAGGATAACGTCAGACAGGCCCTTCAGGTTATACGTGAACATACTTGTCCCCTACTCTCCAGATGCAGAGCCCGTGTATGTGGACATAATAAGGGGTGACGGTAAGGTCATAGGGACCCTCAAGGGTAACATCAGCACCTGGGAGCCCTACTTTGAAGAATTCGGTGGCGACTACTACCTCAAGGGCCCGGAGTTCAACGGTACCGTTGATGCAGGCACATACCGGCTGAAGGTATACAGTCCCGCAAACAGGGAAAAGTTCTCCCTTGCTGTGGGTAGCATTGAATCCTTCCCACCGGATGAGTCCCTGAAGGCACTGGTGCTGCTCCCGGTGCTTAAATCAGAGATATTCCAGGTGCCGGTCATTCTCCTCTTCACACAGTTCCTGGGCATGATACTGGGTATGGGATCATTCACAGTTATCCTGCTACTCTCACGGCTGAAACTCGGATCAGAGGATGTTTACAGGCCACTTGTTAAGCTGGGGTGGGCCGGGATCATCCTGACGGCCGTTGCCTGGATACTAACCTACATTAAAAACCCCCTCAACATACTGGGTAACGTTGAAAACCTCATTCTAATATTGATCATAATTTTAACCTGGCGCTTCAATGCAGCCCTCCCCGATTATCAGAGATTCAGGGGTCCCTTCACGCTACTTATGTGGCTCCTCTTCCTCCTGATAAGGGTGAGCCTCATCTTCTACTGATCTGGAAGCGTTAATCCTACTGCTTCTGTGATTATCCCCTCATCAGGACATATAAAATGAGTGCGCAGATTCCTATGCAATTGAGAGGTTTCAGGGAAGGGCGAAACATTTAATAGTTTAATATGCAAATCTTAAAAAGTAGGTTGATCAATTTATAGCCTTGATTTTATGATTATCACAAGTCTCTGAAAGGTGTTTCAATTGGATAAGATAAAGATCGCGATAGTAGGTGTGGGAAACTGTGCCAGCTCCCTGATTCAGGGGATATACTATTACCGTAATAAGGGTGCCGGTGACTCGATAGGTCTCATGCACTGGGATATAGGCGGCTATGAACCCGGCGATATTGAGGTCGTTGCTGCCTTCGATATTGATAGGCGGAAGGTTGGCCGGGATGTGAGTGAGGCCATATTCGCCCCACCAAACTGTACAGCAGTCTTCTGCGATGACGTCCCGGAAATGGGTGTTGAGGTGTCCATGGGGCATGTCCTTGATGGTGTGGCCCCCCACATGAAGGACTACCCTGAAAAACAGACCTTCGTGGTTGCGGATGAGGAACCCGTGGATGTCGTTGAGGTCCTCCGGGAGAGCGGGGCTGAGATACTCCTCAACTATCTGCCGGTGGGTTCAGAGGAGGCCGCAAGGTTCTATGCCCGCTGCGCCCTTGAGGCGGGGGTAGCCTACATAAACAACATGCCTGTATTCATTGCAAGTGACCCTGAATGGGCTGCCAGATTCCAGGAGAAGGGCATACCCATAGTCGGTGATGACATAAAGGCCCAGCTGGGGGCCACCATAACCCACAGGACCCTCACAAACCTCTTCAAGAGGAGGGGTGTTAAACTCGACCGCACCTACCAGATAAACACTGGTGGGAACACTGATTTCCTCAACATGCTGAACCGTGACCGTCTGGACTCAAAGAAGGAGTCCAAGACCGAAGCTGTCCAGTCAATACTTGGTGAGGACCGCCTGGATGATGAGAACATCCACATAGGGCCAAGTGACTACATACCCTGGCAGAAGGATAACAAGATCTGCTTCCTGAGGATGGAGGGCAGGCTCTTCGGGGACGTCCCCATGAACCTTGAGCTCAGGCTGAGTGTTGAGGATTCCCCCAACTCTGCGGGCTGTGTTATTGACGCCATAAGGTGCTGCAAGCTGGCCATTGACCGGGGTATCGGTGGGCCCCTGACCTCCATATCATCCTATACAATGAAGCATCCCCCGGTCCAGTACACTGACGACGTGGCAGCGCGTATGGTGGATGAATTCATTGCCGGTGAAAGGGAGAGATAATCCCTTCACAGAATTCTCTTTTTTAAAAATACAACTTTAGAATCCCTGAAAATCTTCTTACCAGAATTCCATACATACAAAAAAAACCTTAGAAACGATCCCCTGAAAATCTTCTTACCAGAATTATCATATACAGAAATAAGGAATAAATAAAGGGTCTGTAAGGGAATCAGTCCTCTTCAACCTCTATGCACTCGTTTGGACATACGTCCATGCACACCTCACATTCATTGCATTCCTCAGGGTGCTGGACCTCGAGCTTACCATCAACTATTATGAGTACCTCCATCGGGCATACATCAACACATTCTCCACATGCATCACATTCATCATAATCTATGATTATCTTTGCCATTTTTGATTCTCCCTTAAAATTCCATGTAAATTTAATTGTTAGGATTATGATTTCATCCCTTATAACCATTATACGTTGTAGTACAGAGTTCTGATGAATTAATACATCTGCTGTGTATTTAAGGAAGTTCCTACTATGTATATAAAGAATCTAATTGATCTCATGAGAGGGTCACGATGAAAGGGATAAAGGTCGTTGAAACAGCATTCAGGGATGCGCACCAGTCACTTCTTGCAACACGCCTCCGTACCCGTGACATGACACCCATCGCAGAGGAAATGGACCGGGTGGGTTTCTTCTCACTGGAGGCATGGGGCGGTGCAACCTTCGATACCTGCATACGCTACCTGAATGAGGATCCATGGGAGAGGCTACGGGAACTTAAGGAACACGTGAAAAGGACGCCGATACAGATGCTCCTCAGGGGCCAGAACCTTGTGGGGTACAAGCACTACCCCGATGACATAGTGAGGAAGTTCATTGAGAAGTCCTATGAAAACGGCGTTGATGTCTTCAGGATATTCGACGCCCTCAATGACATAAGGAACATGGAGTACGCCATAAAGGTCGCCAGGGAACAGGAAGCCCATGTGCAGGGAGTCATCTGCTACACCATCAGCCCTTATCACACCCTTGAGAGTTATGTGGACTTTGCAAGGGAACTGGAGGCCCTTGAATGTGACTCCGTTGCAATAAAGGACATGGCAGGCCTAATATCTCCACATGATGCCTACGAACTCGTGAGGGCCCTCAAGGAAGAGACCGACCTCATGGTGAACCTTCACTGCCACTGCACAAGTGGAATGACACCCATGAGCTACTATGCCGCCTGTGAGGCCGGCGTTGATATACTTGATACCGCCATATCACCCCTATCCTGGGGTGCCTCCCAGCCACCCACAGAGAGCATTGTGGCTGCACTCCGGGACACACCCTACGACACGGGCCTTGACCTTGAGATCCTGAAGAACATCAAGAAGTACTTCGAGGAGATCCGGAAGAAGTACAGCAGCATCCTCGACCCCATAGCCGAGCAGATCGACACAGACGTCCTCATATACCAGATACCCGGGGGTATGCTGTCAAACCTTGTTGCGCAGCTCAAGGAGCAGAACGCCCTGGACCGCTATGAGGAGGTCCTCGAGGAGATGCCCCGGGTGAGGAAGGATATGGGTTACCCTCCCCTTGTAACCCCAACCAGTCAGATAGTCGGTATACAGGCCGTTATGAACGTCCTGAGCGGTGAGAGGTACAGCATGGTCACCAATGAGGTGAAGGACTACTTCCGGGGACTCTACGGCAGACCCCCTGCCCCATTAAATGAGGAGGTCGCAAGGAAGGTCATCGGAGATGAGAAACCCATCGACTGCAGACCAGCGGACATCCTCAAACCCCAGTATGATGAGTGCAGGAGGAAGGGTGAGGAGATGGGCATAATAGAGAAGGAGGAGGACATACTGACCCTCGCCCTCTACCCTGCCATTGCACCTAAATTCCTGAGGGGTGAAATCGAGGAGGAGCCCCTGGAGCCCCCGGCAGAGGAGATGGCCCCGACAGGTGAGGTGCCAACCGTCTTCCACGTGGAGGTCGATGGTGACGAGTTCGAGGTCAAGGTGGTCCCCACAGGCTACATGACCATCGAGGAAGCTGAACCCGAACCGGTGGATGTTGAGGGTGCAGTTAAGTCCACCATGCAGGGCATGGTTGTGAAGCTCAAGGTCAGTGAGGGCGACCAGGTGAATGCCGGGGACGTTGTCGCGGTTGTTGAAGCCATGAAGATGGAGAACGATATCCAGACACCCCACGGTGGTGTTGTTGAGAAGATATACACCGCTGAGGGTGAAAAGGTTGAGACCGGCGACATAATCATGGTCATAAAATAAAAACCTTCTTTTATATTCTGCCTCTAGTCCGGGACCGTTAAATATATGATTCAGGCCTCAACCATTCCTCTGAAAGAAGCCTGTTTTCATTATTTTTTTCACTGCGGATTTTACTGGATCAGACAAAAAATAGAATAGGGTTATGGGGCCGCTGTCGAACTATTCACGGTACTCTGTGGGATCATCAATACCTGCAAGCTCAAAGGCCCTTCTCCTCCTCATGCAGGACTCGCAGACGCCACAGTGGACCCTGTCTCCAGCGTAGCATGAGTAGGTTAACTCGAATGGTAGCCCCACTTCATGGCCTGCCTCCACTATCTCCCTTTTGGTCATACCAATCACCGGTGCCACCACACGAACACCATCCAGGGTCCCTATCTCCAGGAGCCTGTTGAATGCATCAAGGAACTCCTCTGAGTTATCAGGGAAGGTCTCAGCCTCCTCCAGGTCCCAGCCAACTATAACCGCACCGGCATCCATGGCCTCGGCGAAGGAGACCCCTATGGAGGTGAATACCAGGTTCCTCCCCGGTACCCAGACCTTCCTGGCTGTCTCAAGGCACTCGACGGTGTCATCAAGGTTCGATGGGGATGGTATGTCCCCTCCAGCCGTGAGCACTGAGCCCCCGAGTCTTCCAAGCCACTGGAGGTCCAGTGTGGTGTGTTCGATGCCGAGGTGCTCTGATAGTCTCCTCGCATATTCCAGCTCCATCCTGGCACTCCTCTGACCGTAATCAAAGGTTATGGCATGGATCTCATATTCATCCATCATGAGTGCCGTTGCAACTGCCGAGTCCATACCCCCTGAGAGTATGCTTATTGCCCTCATTTCAGGCCTCCGCTACCATCATTCTCCTGATCCGCCTTGAATTTAAGGTCTCTGAACTGTTTCTCAGACATTTCAATAACATCCCTGAGTGGTATTCCTGTCTCAAGTGATATCCTCCGGGCATCCTCGTATTCTATCCGTGCATTTACGACCCTTGAGCCCATGAGGCCAACCTTGAACCTTGCCGTCCTGCGGCCCTTGATATCAACCTCGGCCTCCATGATCCTCCTCTCAAGGACTCCCCTGTGGACCTGGGGGAATATCCTCACACCCAGGGTCCCTGTCTCTGAGAAGAGGTGCTCAAGGATCCTCTCATACTCGTTTTCCCTGCAGATGACCCTTATAAGCTGTCCTGGTCTGTTCTTCTTCATTATGACCGGCGTGAGGGTCACATCCAGCGCCCCGGCTTCCAGGAGCCTCTCGAAAATGTTTCCGAGGACCTCGCCGCTCAGGTGGTCCACGTTGGTCTCAAGGAGCGTGACAGTGTCATGGGGTACCTGCCCTGAGCCCCTTACTATCCTCAGTATGTTGGGGAATTCAGGGTCCATGCTCCCGGCCCCGTAGCCTGTGGCCTGGATCTCCATTGGTGGGAAGAACCTGCGGTGCTCCCGCACCATGTTCACGAGGAGGGCCGAACCGGTGGGTGTGGCAAGTTCAACCCCGGATGGTCCCCCTGTGACAGGGAATCCCCTGAGTATCTCGGTTGTGGCGGGTGCAGGGACCGGTGTGAGGCCATGGGCACCCCTCACCAGTCCCCCTCCGACTGCAACCGGGAGGGTGTAGACCTCATCCCGGTGGAGGTTGAGGTCGAAGTATGCGAAGACCGCCCCCATGACATCTGCAACCGCATCCGCGGCGCCGACCTCATGGAAGTGAACTTCATCCAGTTTCACTCCATGGACAGAGGCCTCTGCCTGGGCTATGGTGTGGAAGACGGCCCTTGCCATTGATAGCATCTCATCATCCAGGGCAGGGTGGCTGATCCCCTCAAGGAGTCTGAGGAACTCCAGGTAGCCCACACTGAGTGATTCGTCAGCCCTCACATCAACGTATGTGGCCCTGAGGCCCGCCCTTTTAACCTCAGATACACTCACATCAGCACCGCCGAAGTGGGACGCCGCATCCTCCATGACCTCAGCTGTCCTCTCGGGGTGGGCCCCGAGGTCTATGAGGGCGCCCACCATCATGTTACCTGATACCCCTGCCAGCTGGGGGTCTATGACTGTTACCATCCGAGCACCGCTTATATTCACTCTAGGGTGAGTTGACTATTATCCTTCTTATGGGTATCTCTATTATGGTGTACTTCTCACTGGCCAGCTCCTCGCCGAACCTGTTTACGATTGGTTCAACAAGTTCCTCATCAACCACCGAGCATACGAGGACTGCGTCCCTTGCATAGTCGTGTATCAGTGAAATGGCTGATTCAGGGTCCTCCTTGACTGAGAATCCCTTCCACTCTGTCGGGGAGACGCCCTTGTACTCCACTATGTAGAAGCCTGTGACGCCCTCATCTGCCAGTATGTTCATGACACGGCCCAGGTTCTCGACCTCAATGAATACCCGTAGATGCACCTTCATTAATATCACCATACATAGATATGTGCTGTGTAGATAATAAATCTGATGAGGGTGTAAACTCCAGCAGATGATAACTGCCGGTTATCATAAGAGCTGTCACAGCTGGTGGCGTATGTTGAAGGTGAATCACTTGAAGAAGAAAATGAATGTTAACGGTGCAGATATTGTGGTTGAAGAGGATCATGTAACTGTGAGTGCAGATTCAGGCCTTGTTACTGCAGATTCAAGCATCAGAATTGAGGACGAGGTCCGCCATGATCTCCCCCGGGGCCACTGCATGGTGAGGGATGGTGATGCGGTGGCATTCTCATCCACAGGGGATGTGATGGACGTCCTGGTGGTCGTCGGGGAGCCCTGCGGTGACCGGATACCTGAAGCCCTGAGGATCAGTGTGGAGGAGGTATCATCGGCCGCCGGGATCCTCACTGAGATAATGGGGCAGCGGGTGAGGGTCGTGGCACTCCCGGGTGATGAACGGCCCTGTGAAGATTCCATAAGGGGGGCTGTCAGGCGCTCCCTTCAGGGTGTGCTCCTGGATGGCCCTGGAGTCGAGGAGCTCCTTGAGGCCCGCGGCGTCACCATTGATGGTATGGTCGATGCGGGTATGGATCTGGTGGTGGGTGTTGATGTCACCGCCGAGCTCCGGGACCGTCTCAGGTCAGAGATACAGAGGGCCCTGGGGGACCTCAATGTCAGGGCCCTCCTTGCAGCCGCCCTGCACCTTGAGGGGGACATAGAAAACCTGAGGATCCTCGGTGTGGATCTGAGGGATGACCCTGCCTTCCTCTACAGTGATGAGGTCCTGGGGATGGCTGTTGCCAACCAGGTGGCAGGTACGAAGGCCATATTCAACTTCAAGAGATATGATGAGGAAAAACCCGGCATCCTCGGGGAACTGGGCCCCATGGTGGATGATGCCGTTGCGGGTCTCATAGCCGGGTGCATGTCACGCCTCTTCGAATGATGGGGGTAGACCTGTGAGGACAGAAAGATCCGCCAGAACCCTGTTTACACCACTCCCCTCACCACAGACAGAAAGATCCTCCTGCGAGGGGGGTGCCTGATGAACGTCACCGACAAAGTCAGGGGACTCATATCCTTCTCAACGGTTGTGCCCCTGAAATCAGAGGCCAGCATTGAGGATATAGCTTCACTCACACTCCACTGGCCCCTTGTGGGCGCCCTCATAGGGGTTGCAGTGGGTTCAGCCGGGGTGGCTGCATCCCTAGTGTTCCCTGGGGCGGTTGTTGCCTGTGTTGCCTATGGATTCGCCATCTGGTTCACAGGTTTCCACCACCTCGATGGCCTCATAGATATGGGTGACGCCCTCATGTCCCATGGGAGCTTTGAGAGGAAGATAGAGATAATGAGGGATCCCAGGATAGGCACAGGTGGCCTTGGACTTCTGCTCATCGTATCATCAACCACCATAGCAGCCATCTATTCCCTTCCACAGGATGTCCTGTTCCAGGGACTCCTCATAGGGGAGGTCTCGGCCAAGGTGTGCCTCACGGGCTGCGCCCGGGTATCCAGGCCCCTCGATGGTGGGACCGGGAGGCACTTCATAATGGCGAGTAGAAGCCCCTTCACCGGCATGGTCTGGATCTTCTGGGCCGCTGCAGCATACCTCCTGGCGGGGGTTCCCGGTGCTGTTAGTGTTGCTGTTGCTGTCCTCTCAGGAGTTTTCATTGGTCTTGTTGCCAGGAGGAACTTCTACTGGAGCACGGGTGACGTGCTGGGGGCCTCGAATGAGGTGGGGAGGATGATGTCACTTCTTGGCCTCCTTGCGGCCATCAGATTAACGGGGCTGTAGGTAAAGGGGGTGCCCATCCAGCATTTGGAGAGTTTAATGGTATTTAATGATTCATTGGAGGTCAGTATAATGGATGTGAAGGTTTTGAGGCTTGGTCACAGACCGTCAAGGGATGCGAGGATCACGACACACGTATGCCTCACTGCAAGGGCCTTCGGTGCCTCGGAGGTTATACTGAGTGGTGAGGAGGACCCTAAACTCATGGAGGGTGTTGAGGATGTTGTCAGGAGATGGGGTGGTCCCTTCAGTGTGGTCTACCGGAGGAACTGGCAGGGTGTCATAGACTCCTGGAAGAAGGATGGTGGGGAGGTCATACACCTCACAATGTACGGTTTACCTGCCAGGGACGTTGTGCCCGGGATAAAGGATAACGGGAAGGACAAGCTCATTGTGGTGGGGGGTGCAAGGGTCCCCGGGAAGGTCTACAGCCTTGCAGACTACAACGTGGGGGTGACCAATCAGCCCCACTCTGAGGTCTCCTCCCTGGCGGTGTTCATGCACATGCTCCTTGATGGGGCTGAATTCGACCTTAAATTTGAGGATGCCCGGATAGAGGTCATCCCCCAGGCCAGGGGTAAAATGCTCAGGGAGATCGATGATGATGGCGATTAACATGATAAGCTGTGGATGGAGGGAGGATGATGCTGAGGGTGATTGATAACCTGATAGTCAGGGAGAAGCTCACCACCATAAGGTGCAGGGGGATAGACCCGGCCAGCTTCAGACGGGGAGTGACTGATATAGGTCGCTACATGGCCTACGAATTTGCAGACACCCTTAAATGGCGTGAGGTTGAGGTTGAAACTCCCCTGGGTACGGCCAGTGGTGTTGAGATAACCGACAGGGACAGGATAGTTCTTCTGAGCATCCTCAGGGCTTCACTGCCCTTCACAGAGGGCGTGATGAAGGTCTTCCCTGAGGCAGAACACGGTATTATCGGTGCGAGGAGGTCAGATGACCCCCCATTCAGGGTCTCAATCGACTACATCAGGGTCCCTGATCTTGATGATAAGATACTGGTGATAGCGGACCCCATGCTCGCAACAGGGAACACCATGATAGGTATCCTGGAGGCTCTTGAGGCCCATGGCTCCCCTGCAAGGACGGTGGTCTTCAATATCATATCCTCCAGGATGGGCCTTGAAAGGGTCCTTCAGAGGGGTATAGATGTCTACACATGCGGTGTTGAGGAGGAGGTTAACGATATGGGCTACATAGTCCCTGGACTCGGGGACGCAGGGGATCTGGCCTTCGGGAGGCCATCAGATTAGGTCCGATCCGGTTGCTGTTTGAGCCATACCCTGTAAAACGAGAGAAAAACTGTATTTGTGTTCTGGGTAGGTGAAGGCGGGGATCAGGTCAATCATAGATGGATGTTCCCCTGGCAGCTGCGACGATGCCGGGTATGCCCTCAACCCTGAGTTCAAAGATGGCCTCCATGCCCTCCTCCTCAAAGGCGGCCACCCTGCTCGATTTAACCCTGCTTGTCAGCAGGGCCGCTGTGGGTGGTGTTACTATGAAGACTGCGCCGGCCTCCTTGAGGGCCCTGACAGTCTCATCTCCAAGTTTTCCTTTGCCTATGTGGACAAGTACGCCCCTTGATGCGAGGTAGGGTATGCTTTCCTCTATGTCCTCCTTGTTGCTGCTTGTAGGGGCTATGCCTGCTGGACTTACAGCTGTGTGCATTATGGCAGCGCCCATGACGTTGATGGGCTCCTCTCCAGCTTTCAGGGCCTTAACCAGTTTTGGGAGGGCTGCATCCCTTCCCGTGTAGATGGTGCCATCCATGAGCACCCTGTCACCGACACTGAGTTTTGCTATCTCCTCTCCGGTGGCTGGTAGTTCTATCCTTATCATGGTATCAACCTCTGACCCGGGTTACTCCTCCCTCAACCTGATACCCTCAAGGTCCCTCAGCAGTAATTCGATGTGCTCCTCCATTATATGGGGCATGAGAACCACCCTTATGGCTGGCGGGCAGGATGAGACCGATACCGCCCATCCAAGCTCCTCGAGTCTGTCTGCAAGTTCATGTGGCCCCATGGTGGGGTGGTTGAAGGCCACTATGTTGAGTTCGGGTTCTACCACGAGCTGGTAGTCCAGTTCCACCAGTCCGTCCCTGAGTCTGCGTGTTACACCCATGACCCTCAGGGCGAGTTTGCGGTAGCCCTCACGGCCCATGTGTTTCATGATTGCCCAGGTTGCTGCGGCTGATGCCCCGGTCCTGGTGCCCACTATGGTTGACTGCTGCTTCTCTGTGAGGTAGGGTGTCTCTATGCTCATGGCATCCAGGTAGGAGGCGTCCCTGAAGAGTATGCAGCCGCTGGGGATGGGGGCCAGTCCCATCTTGTGGGGATCCACGGTTATGGATGAGACCCCCTGAAGTTTGAAATCAAATTCAGGTAGTTCAGCGCCGGTTTCCCTGAGGAAGGGTATTATGAAGCCCCCGAAGGCGGCGTCTATATGCAGGTGTATGTCCTCATCAAGACAGATCTCTGAGAGTTCCTCCACAGGGTCTATCCTCCCGAGTTCTGTGGTCCCTGCGACTCCAACAACGGCCACGGTGTTTCCTGATATGAGTTTCCTCACCGATTCAACGTCCACCCTGTAGTCCCGGTCCAGTTCAGCCTCCCTGAGTCTGAGTCCCAGTATATCTGCGGCCTTTCTGAAGGAGAAGTGGGCTGACTTCGGGACTATTATCTCAGGTTTTTCAGCTCCGGCCATGTTTCTGGCCGCCCTCATGGCCATGAGGTTTGCCTCGGTGCCCCCTGTTATTATGTGACCTGCTGCATCGGGTTCTGAGAGGAGCTCCCCGAGCATGCCTATCACCCCGGATTCCAGTTCCCGGGTGCCCCTGAAGAGCCCGGGGTCCCCCAGGTTGGACTCCAGGAAGTCACAGTAAACCCTCCTTGCGAGGGGGTGGGATGATGTGCACATGGATCCGAGGATTCTGCCTGAGGTGTAGGTCATATCCCTCCTCTGAAATTCGGCGAGAAGTTCAAGTACTTTTTCCTCGGGTAGACCCTTTTCATCCATTTTTACGCCCAAAAAATAGTTTTAGAGGAGTTTCCGTGCGGCCTTGAGGAGGAGTCTCTGCTCGGCCCTTGCAACGGTCTTCCTCACCTCTGCAACCGCGTCGGTGTTTGCGGATACACTGCTTATCCCAAGCTCCACCAGTTTCTCAACTATCCTTGGGATGCTGCCTGCCTGGCCACAGATACTTGTCCTGACACCTGCCTCGTTGCATTTCCTTATAACTCTCTCGATGAGTTTGAGGACGGCAGGGTGGCCCTCGGTGTAGAGGTCTGCCACGTGTTCATTGTTCCTGTCTATGGCGAGGGTGTACTGGGTGAGGTCATTGGTTCCGAAGCTCACGAAGTCAATTCCCTCCTCTATGAAGTCCTCGATTATCAGGGCCGCTGCAGGTGTTTCGACCATTATACCGAATTCAACGTCCCTGTGGGGTTTAAGGCCAGCCTCCTCAGCGATCATCTTGGCCTTTCTGAGTTCATCAGGGTGCTGGACCAGTGGTATCATTATGCCGATGTTAGTGTAACCCTGCTCATGGAGTTTCTTTATCGCCCGGAACTCCGCCCTCAGGATCTCGGGTTCATCGAGTTCCCTGCGTATACCCCTCCATCCAAGCATCGGGTTGTGCTCGTAGGGCTCATTTTCACCGCCCTCAAGGGTTTTGAATTCGTCTGTGGGCGCATCCAGGGTCCTGTACCATACGGGGCGTGGGTAGAACTCATCTGCAACCTTCAGGATGTTCTCTGCAAGGGTATTGACGAGTTCGTCCTCCCTGCCCTCCTCAATGAACTTCCTGGGGTGCACCCCCGTGGTTAACATCATGTGCTCTGTCCTTAAAAGTCCAACCCCGTCGGCCCCTGTGGCGGCGGCCTTCCTTGCAGCCTCTGGCATGCTGACGTTGACCTTGACCTCTGTGACGGTCAGAAGGGGTGACTCCACGGTGACGGTCTCGGCCTCAGCCTCCTTCTTCTCCCCCTCAATTACACTGCCCTCATAGACAAGTCCCCTGTTACCGTCTATGCTGACGACCTGGTTCTCCTTGAGGACCTCAGTTGCGTTCCCGGTACCAACAACACAGGGTATTCCAAGTTCACGGGACACTATGGCGGCATGGCATGTGACTCCACCCTCATCGGTTATTATGCCGCTGGCCCTCTTCATGGCTGGCACCATGTCGGGGGTTGTCATGACCGTGACGAGAATATCTCCAATCTGTATCTTGTCCAGTTCATGGATCTCCCTGATTATCTTGACCTTACCTGAGGCAAGGCCCGGGCTTGCACCGAGGCCCTTAACCAGTATCTCCCTGGATTTGACCTCTGTCTCCTCGGTTGCCTCTCCCAGGGTTGTTATGGGTCTTGACTGGAGCATGTAAACGTCACCATCCATTATGGCCCATTCTGTGTCCTGTGGTGAACCGTAGTGGTCCTGTATCCTCCTGCCCATCTCTGCAAGGGCTGCGATCTCCCCGTCGGAGAGAACACGTTTGTTCCGGAGTTCAGGGGGGACCTCCTTCTTCACGGTTCTGCCATCCTCCCGGGTGAACATTATGTTCTTCTCACCAACACTAAATTCAAGGAGCTTCCCTGTTCCCTTATCAACCCAGTAGGTGTCAGGGGTGACTGAGCCTGATACAACGGCCTCACCAAGGCCCCATGACCCCTCTATTAGTATCCTGTCCTCACCTGTTGATGGGTGGACCGTGAACATGACCCCTGCCTTCTCGGCGTCCACCATCTCCTGGACAACGACTGCTATGTAAACCTTTGAGTGGTCGAAGTTGTTCTCCTCCCTGTAGAATATGGCCCTGGCCTCAAAGAGGGATGCCCAGCACCTTCTTACATAATCCAGGACATCTTCGGCGCCCCTGATGTTCAGGAAGGTGTCCTGCTGACCCGCAAAGGATGCTTCGGGGAGGTCCTCTGCCGTGGCTGAGGAACGTATGGCTACGTACACATCATCCTTTCCTATCCTCTGGCATAGTGCATTGTAGGACTCTATTATGAGGGTCTGTATGTCCTCCGGTACCTCAGTTGATGTTATTATGTCCTTTATCTCGGCTGAAACCCTCTGGAGTTCCTTTGTATCGTTGACGTCAAGGTTTTCAAGCATCTCCATGACCACCGGCTGCAGTCCGGTGTCTGTCATGAACTTGTCATAGGTCGCCGCTGTTACAACAAAACCCGGGGGGACGGGTATGCCTGCCTGTGTCAGTTCACCCAGGTTGGCCCCCTTTCCACCGGCTATTCCCACATCATCCTTACCGAGTTCCTCAAAAAACGCCACATACTTAACCATTTTATCCCCTGGACTAGCTGTGTGATGATTATTGAATTTGAAAAAAATTAGAGGTTTATTTAACCAGTTCCTCGCCCCTGTCAATGACGATCCTGCATGGCACCGGGAACTTCATTGCAGCCCTTCTGAGGGCCTCCTTGGCATCCTTGAAGTTCTTCTTGTTCGTTTCGATTGTAATTATCTTCTGGTTCTTCTTAACGAGTGCCACAGTACTTACAGGTTTACCGAAGGCCTTCCTCATACCGTCCTGTACACGGTCAGCCCCGGCACCGGTCGCCATGGGGTTTTCACGTACAATGTGGTGGGGGTAAACCCTTATCTTGAGGTGGTAACCCATCCTACCGGCCCTCCTCTGCATGTAACGGTTTGAGGCTATCCTGGCAGCCTCAAGGGCGTTGTGGGTTATCTGGGTGGGTGCCTTGACGGCCACACTCAGTGAAATAGGGAATTCAGCTGAGAGGTTACCCATATCATATTGAACGATCTTTGAACCTGGAATCTTCTTGATATATTCTCTTCTTGTGTATGCACGAACCATAAATAATCCTCCTGTGATCCTGTGAGAATAACTATGAAATGAGTATCTCGGTAACCATTAATAAATATTGTCTTGGACAGCAAAGAGTTAATAGATAACCTGAAAATATAAGGATACATATAATTAGCAGGGATGGTTTTTAAAAGTTTCCATGGTGTCATCATGAAGATAGCCATAACAGGTAAGGGTGGGGTCGGCAAGACAACCATAGCCGGGACCCTGGCCTGCATATTCTCAGAGAACTTCCAGGTCTTTGCCATAGACGCTGACCCTGATATGAACCTGGCATCCAGCATAGGGATAAAGGGGGATGTGGAGCCGATATCAAGGATGAAGGATGTTATAAGGGAGCGGACCGGTGCTGAGCCGGGTTCCTCCTTCGGTGAGGTCTTCAAGCTAAACCCCAGGATAGGTGACCTCCCGGATTCCCTCTCAATTGAACATCCCCTCCGCCCCGGCCTCAGGGTCATGGTGATGGGTACCGTTGAACATGGAGGTGAGGGATGCGTATGCCCGGCCTCGGTGCTCCTCAAGGCCCTTCTGAGGCACCTGATACTCAGGAAGGATGAGATGGTTATACTGGACATGGAGGCGGGGATAGAGCACCTTGGAAGGAGAACCGCTGAATCCGTGGACCTCATGGTGGTGGTGGTTGAACCCGGCCTCAAATCACTTGAAACCGCTGAAAGGATAAAGAAGCTCGCAGGTGACATTGGAGTGAAGAGGATAATGGCAGTGATAAACAAGGTCTCAGATATCCATGAGGAGGAATTCATGAGGGAGCGACTCGCATCCCTTAACCTGGAGGTCCTTGGATCGGTGCCAAGGGATGAAAAGGTTATAGCCGCGGATATGAGGGGGGAACCCCTCATGATGTACCCTGATTCAGAGGCACTGAGGTCCATAAGGGACATCTCAGAGAGGATAATATCACTCCAGGAGGAGGTGGGATGAGATGAATCCTGAATCACAACCCCTAAACAGGCAAAAGAAGAGAATGATGATATCCATAACCATAAAAGCAGAATATGAATCCAGGGAGGAGGCCGAGA
This sequence comes from Methanothermobacter sp. CaT2, assembly GCF_000828575.1. GTDB lineage: Archaea > Methanobacteriota > Methanobacteria > Methanobacteriales > Methanothermobacteraceae > Methanothermobacter. Next base: position 1,007,175 of record NZ_AP011952.1, read on the forward strand.
TCATAAAAAGGGCCCTTGAACCAGATAACGCATCATTTGTTGAATCCGAAATTCAGGGCTCCGAGGTCAGGTTCACCACAGAGGCGGATTCCATCGGCACTGCCCTCAACACCGCAGATGACCTTATATTCTCTGAGATGGTGGTTGAGAAGATGATGAAACCCGCTGATACTACTGAATTACTCTGAAATTAGGTAACGAATAAATAAACGGTGATCGGATGAAATTCAAACTCAAGGGAATAATAAAACTCAGCAAAGAGGTTCCTGGGATAGAGGATGACCTGGAAAAATTCTTCACTGAAGCCGAATCAGACATCCTGCGGAGGGGAGTCCCCGAGGGGCAGGCACATGAAGCAGCCCATATAAAATCCTGGAGACTTGAAGGCGACACACTCCACATTGAGATGGAGTCAGGGAGACGGGTCAGGGCCCATGATGGTCTTCTAAGGCTCAAGAAACCCCTTGGACAGTTACTCGGGCCAAAGTACAGGGTGGGTGTTAGGGGGATATCAGTCACCGATTACACCATGGAAATGAATGCCCCGGGTGTATCAGGTATCCCCGGCCTGGCTGAACTGCCCTTCGTGGAGGACGCCGCCATCACAGATGGCACCATAATGGTCAGATTCCAGCCCCTGGAGGAATCCGACCTGAGGAAACACGTGGTCGACCGTGTGGTGAAGCACGCCAGGACCCTTGTTGAATCATCAGATGACCTGACGGTACAGGTCACAAGGGCAACGCCCGGTGAGATAATTGCCAGGAGCAAAAAGAGGGAGTTTTTCTTTGAGGGTGACCCCACAGAGGAGGCCATGCGCCTTGGATGGGTCAAGAAGTTCCCTGGAAGGGGACAGTGGTTCTACGGTCCAAAGATAACCGCCCTCCACCGGGCCCTGGAGGAGTTCCTCATTGAAAGGATTGTGAAACCCCTGGGATTTGTTGAGTGCCTCTTCCCCAAACTCATACCCCTTGACATCATGAACAAGATGAGGTACCTTGAGGGCCTCCCTGAGGGGATGTACTACTGCAGCGCCCCGAGCAGGGACCCTGAGACCTTTGAGGAGTTCAAAAATGAGCTCATCATAAACCGGGAGGTTCCCATGGATCTGCTTAAGAGGGGAATAAAGGATCCCGGTTACGTTATAGCCCCGGCCCAGTGCGAGCCCTTCTACCAGTTCCTCTCACACGAGGTTGTGAGTGCTGAGGACCTCCCAGTAAAGTTCTTTGACAGGAGCGGCTGGACCTACAGGTGGGAGGCCGGAGGGGCCAAGGGCCTTGACAGGGTCCATGAATTCCAGAGGGTGGAACTCGTATGGCTGGCCGAACCAGGAGAGACAGAGGAGATACGTGACCGGACAGTTGAACTCTCACATGATGCCGCCGATGAACTGGAACTTGAATGGTACACAGAGGTGGGTGATGACCCCTTCTACCTGGAGGGCCGGAAGGTTGAGGAGAGGGGTATAGAGTTCCCTGATGTTCCAAAGTATGAGATGAGGCTCTCACTCCCTGGAAGGGAGAAGGGGGTTGCAGTTGTATCAGCCAATGTCCATGGTACCCACTTCATCGAGGGCTTCTCAATAAGGGAGACCCGTAACCTGAACATCTGGACCGGCTGCACCGGCATAGGGCTCTCAAGGTGGATCTATGGTTTCCTGGCCCAGAAGGGCTTTGAGACCGGGAACTGGCCAGACTTCATAGGAGAACGTGTTGAAGGAGTTGAGAACCCGAGAATCATAACCTGGCCGCGCCAGGACTGAATGGTGGTGATGCCTTGAACTGCGACAAACACCCTGAACGTGAGGGTGTGGCCTCATGCATAATATGCGGGAGGATACTCTGCGAGGAGTGCCGCCTTAAACTCGCCGGCAGGAATTACTGCCAGAGCTGCGCAGATAAACTGTTCCAGGAAAGATCTGGAGAAACCGTGAAAGGGAAGGGGATGGGTCTGGGGGCTAAAATCCTCATAGCCCTCCTCATAATCCTCGCTGTCCTTGCAGTGGTATCCTACCTGATCTACACGGTGTACCTTGCACCATACTATGGCAGCGCTGAGAACGTCATGAGGATACTCATGAATGACCCTGAAAGGATAATAAGATTCCTATCAGGTAACATCTAAAACCACTGGAATAGGAGTCAGAAAAGTCTCAAACCATACCCTCAAGCCTCTCCGGATACTTAAGCTCCCTGAACTCAACCGTAAAGGTTGTCCAGTCATTTGAGTGGTAGTCAATACTCCCCTCCAGCTGGCCCACCAGATTCTTAACAAGCTCAAGCCCGATACCCCCTGATTCTTCAATGCTGAAATTATCAGGGAGCCCCCTCCCATTATCAGCCACCACCAGGAGGAATCCATCATCAAGGGCCTCAAGGGAATTTTGATGGTTCCACCATCGGTAAAGGCATGCCTGAGGCTGTTGGATACAAGTTCGCCCACTATGAGGCCCAGTGGGGCGGCTGTCTCAATATTGAATTCCACATCAGGCACATCAACCTCAAATTCAGCGGCTGATTGATACATGTCACGGAGGTAGCTTGTGAGGCCTGAGACATGGGACGCGAAGCTGATACTGCTGGAATCGGGGCTGGATAGAAGCATCTCATGGATCACTGCAATGGACTTTATCCTCAGCTGAAGACTCCTCATGATCTCAGCGTGCTCCCGGCTCATTTTGGAGGACTGGATGTTTATCAGACTGGATATTACCTGCAGGTTATTCTTGACACAGTGATGGAGTTCTGCAAGGAGCGTTCTGTTGGCCTCAAGGGGCCTCCTCTGAATTCTTTATATCGGTGAGGTCCTCGAAGATTCCAAGGAATCCGCCCTCGATTCTGGCGATGACCACACGGAGCCACCTTCCCCCCACCCTTACCACGAATTCCCTGTCAGGGCCTGTTCGAGGTCCGGGTGGATATCACCAATCAGCATGGCATCCAGGGAATCGCCATAGAGCCGCTCAATGGCAGGGTTGGATTCAAGTATCCTCCCAGAGGTGTCCATGAGGACAACGCCCACAGGGAGTTCCATGAAGAGTGAGCGGAACTTATGCTCGCTGATCCTCAGTGCCCTCTCCTTATCAGTGAGGGATCTGAGGTATAACCTGAGGAGAAAGTAGAGAAGTAAAGACGTTAAAATTATGAAGAGTGAACCCTTGATAATCGAGATATCCGCAATAAATGAGGGGTTGAAAAATCAGATAATCAGAGGATAGAATCCAGATTATGCTGAAGAGGGCATAGTAGAGTGCTATCCTAAGTGCATCTCCTTCTGGATCCATGTATTGAGTTATGTTTGTGGAAATATAATAAAGTTGGTGACTCTGAGTAGGTCAAAAACAGATTTTTAGAGGTATGAGGGAATTACTCCTCCCCCGCATCCTCAACATCTTCCTCTTCCTCGGGTTCCATGTCCCTCTTTTCGAAGACATCTGCGAATTCGACCTTCTCAACACCCTCGATGTTCTCCCAGATGTCACGGGCTATCCTGAACCTTGCAAGGGTCACGTCCATGTAGGACCTGTTATCGAAGCGGGTCATCTCATCCATATGTATTATAACCTTCCCGTCCTCTATTTTAACCTCTGTCTTGTCTATGTCCATGTTCTGGGAGGGGTAGTGGAGCTGGATCATGCTCTTCACCTTTTCAGCATCATCGGTGATTATCTCCTTAACCTTTAAATCGTATTCAAGGGTTTTCCCTGCCAGTTCATGGTTGAAGTCGACCCTCACACGGCCGCCTGAAACGTTGAGGACCCTGCCCTCATGTCCCTCAACTGTGAGTGTCATTCCAGGGTATGGCTTTATGCCCTGCCTTTTGAACTCGCCCATTGGTATGAGCTGGACAAGTTTGGGGTCCCTGTTACCGAAGGCATCCTCGGGTTCAATCTCAACGTGTTTCTCCTCGCCTTCCTCCATTCCGATTACAGCCTCATCGAGTCCCTTTATGAGGTGTCCGCCGCCAACAACAACGGGTATGGGGCCGAATATCTTCTTTATGCCGAGCCCTGCTTCCCTGGCAACCTCCTCGTATGTTGTGTCAAAGACCTCACCGGTCTCCTTGACCTTACCTGTGAACTCTATTTTTATAAAGTCTCCTTTATTCACTGCCATATCTCTAGCCTCCTATGTGGTATTCTATCTTTAAATTCTTTCAGGATCTGTTTATCCTTAAATCCAAGAATTCGAATTACTGATGGATAATTTTCTATATATTTATGGACCGGTCCCTTATGAATCTTTGCCTCAAGGACAGAGAGTATGCGCTGCCTGTGGTGTCTGCTGAAGGATGATGGTATTGCCTCCTCAACCTCCCTGAGTGTCGTGTAGGGTCTTCCCCTGATGATGGCGGATGCTGTGACCTCATCGATGAGGTTAAGGTCCATTAGTTCGTCCAGGCCGGTTTCACTGGCGTTTCTGATTATCTCATCCTCAAGGCGCATCTCATGGAGGGGTGCCCTTCCAGCTTCAATCTCTTCCCTGAGGACTTCAAGGGTCTCCTCGGGTAACATGCCCGATACCCTCTGAAGGTCCCCATCAGAGACCGCCCTCCGTATCTCGGTACCGCTCACACCACCTATCCTCTCCACGAATATGAACTTCCCCCTGAAGTCAAAACCAGTCTTACCCATGGCCCTTGAGAGTGATGTGATGACATAGTTGTCCTCCTCGAGGGGACCCTCCATGACTGTTTCTCCTGTCTCAAGGTCCACGATCCTGTGGGGCCTCGGGACAACCCTGTGCCCCCCATTTATCCTCCTTAACACCTCATCAAATCCTGGTGTGGGCCGGTAGCCCCTGGGTATCCAGTCGGCGTCCAGGGCCCTGAACATCCCTGCAAGGCACAGTGAGTACTGTCCTGACCCCATAACACCCATGGGTGGACCTTCTACGGCTATGTCTGCACCTGCACGTATGGCTATTGCTGCCCTCGCCTCCCTGGTCATTATGTAGGGCAAACCCCTCCCGTTACGTTCAAGGGGGCCGGGTATCACTGCAACGAAGATTCCTCCAGGCACCCTCCTCTTTGCCTCCATCATGCAGTGCCTGTGTCCCATGTGGAAGGGGGAGTACTCTGTAAAGTCTGCTATGATTTCAGGTTCAGTAGCGTGGTCACCGTACTCAGGCAGTGCCTCCGCGTCGTTCTTAATTATCTGAATGTCCCTTTCCATGATGTTCCTCAGAAAGGATTCCGATGGCATAATATTAATCTTGCTGGGAGATAAATAAGGTTACTTCTAGATGAATGGATGGTGTCGGAATGTTTGATCTTTCACTTGAGAACTGCAGGGTTAACAGGGACCTCACCGTGAATATAGGGGTGGATGATGGGAAGATAGTGCAGATATCCCGTGGAAGGATTGATGCTTCAGAGAGGATTGACCTGAAGGGCTACTTCGTGCTCCCAGGACTCATCGACTCCCACGTGCATTTCAGGGACCCTGGACTGAAGTACAAGGAGGACTTCAGGACTGGTTCAATGGCGGCTGCCCATGGAGGCTTTGCCACAGTCCTTGAAATGCCAAACACGGTTCCCCCGACAGATAATGCTGCTGAATTCCAGAGGAAGATAAGGATTGGTGAAAGGAAGAGTGCTGTTGATTTTGGGCTACACGCCGGTTTCAGAAGTGTTTCAGACGTAAAAGATATCCTCAAGTTCATGCCGGCCTCCTTCAAGGTATTCATGGACCTCACAGGGATCAGTGCAGTTGACGGGCTCTTCAGAGAGCTTAAGAATCTATCATCCCCGGTGCCGGTCACCGTGCACTGCGAGAACAGGGATGTGATCATGGAATCCATGAAGGAGTTAAAGGATAGGAGTGATCCCTCCGCCTATGCCCTTGCAAGACCTCCAATTGCAGAGGAGGTCTCTGTGGCCGAGGTTCTGGCATTATCCATTCACCATGAACACCCTGTGCACATCTGTCATCTGAGCACAGTGAAGGCCCTTCAGCTTGTTGAACCCTTCAGGGAGTACGTGACATGTGAGGTCACACCACACCACCTTCTGCTTGATTCAGGGGCCTTTAGAAGATTTGGGACAATGGTGAAAACAAATCCGCCCCTGAGGCCGCCTGAGAGCCGGGTTTATCCTGAATTCCTTGATAGGATCAATGCCATCGGAACCGATCATGCCCCCCACGGTATCGAGGAAAAGAGGAAGGGTGTCTGGGACGCGCCGCCAGGGATCCCCAACCTTGAGGTTGTACTTAAACTGTTGCTCACCCTCGTCTCCGAGGGGAGGATGTCCCTTTCCACCATACGAAGGATGCTTGCAGAGGAGCCTGCAAGAATCTTCGGGTTGAGGTCCAAGGGGAGGATAAGTGAGGGCATGGATGCCGATTTTACCATAGTTGATCTTAAAGGAACTGGCAGGATCATGTCAGATGAGTTCTACAGTAAAGCCCACTACACCCCCTTTGAGGGTTTCAGTTACACAGGCACACCAGTCATGACCATCGTCAGGGGCAGGGTTGTCATGAGAGATGGGGAAGTGTTTGAGGGTAATGGAAGGTATGTCCCCTCAGAACATGGAAAAGGTTCTGTCAAAGACTGAAAAGGAAAAATTTGAACTTAAAAAAATTTGAATGGGGTATAAACCCCCTATCCATTTCTTTTAAAGTATCCTGCTGCAACAAGGAGTATTCCCAACACCAGCAAAGCCAGTGGTGCTCCTGTTGGTTTCATCGGCACCTTGCCTGGTGAAGGTCCTGGACCCGGTGAGGGTTCTGTGACCTCAATTTCGACCTCTGTTGTGTTGTTACCTGTGCTTGATGAGCCTGAGCTCACCGTTGCCACGTTGATGAATGTGCCGCGCCTTATCATCTGGGCCACTATTTCAAGGACCGCTGTTGAACCCGCTGGCAGGTCACCTATCATCCAGACGCCGGTTACCGGGTTGTATGAACCAACCGTAGCACTGGATGAAACATACCTCATTGAATCGGGTAGCCTGTCAACGACTGTCGTGTTGAGTGCAGTGTCAGGGCCACTGTTTATCACTGTTAATGTGAATTTAACGTTCTGTCCAACACGCACGGCCCTCCTATAAGCCTTCTTAGTTATGTTAAGCTCGGCCCGTGGATTAACTTTCAAAGTCACATTAGCCACATTGTTAGAGGAATCCTGATCATGCGTACTGCTTGAAACATTCGCCACATTCACTATGGTGACATTGCTTCCAGTGACCCTTGCTATGATGTCAAGGGTTGCTATGGCACCACTTGCAAGGTCTCCGACGCTCCAGACCCCATTATCGTATGTTCCCTGCGAAGCAGAGTAACCTAAAAGTTCCAGGCCACTTGGCAGCTGATCCGTCACATTAACTCCTGTTGCATTGTCAGGCCCAAGATTCCTTACGGTTAAGGTGAACTTGACAGTATCCAAGTAGTCGACAGTTGTCTGATTAACTGTCTTGTTTATGGCAAGATCTGCTGCAGCTGGAACATTTATTGTCACATTAGCCACGTTATTTGCGCTGTCCTGGTCGTATTGACCCCCTGTAACATTCGCCACATTCACTATGGTGACATTGCTTCCAGTGACCCTTGCTATGATGTCAAGGGTTGCTATGGCACCACTTGCAAGGTCTCCGACGCTCCAGACCCCATTATCGTATGTTCCCTGCGAAGCAGAGTAACCTAAAAGTTCCAGGCCACTTGGCAGCTGATCCGTCACATTAACTCCTGTTGCATTGTCAGGCCCAAGATTCCTTACGGTTAAGGTGAACTTGACAGTATCCAAGTAGTCGACAGTTGTCTGATTAACTGTCTTGTTTATGGCAAGATCTGCTGCAGCTGGAACATTTATTGTCACATTAGCCACGTTATTTGCGCTGTCCTGGTCGTATTGACCCCCTGTAACATTCGCCACATTCACTATGGTGACATTGCTTCCAGTGACCCTTGCTATGATGTCAAGGGTTGCTATGGCACCACTTGCAAGGTCTCCGACGCTCCAGACCCCATTATCGTATGTTCCCTGCGAAGCAGAGTAACCTAAAAGTTCCAGGCCACTTGGCAGCTGATCCGTCACATTAACTCCTGTTGCATTGTCAGGCCCAAGATTCCTTACGGTTAAGGTGAACTTGACAGTATCCAAGTAGTCGACAGTTGTCTGATTAACTGTCTTGTTTATGGCAAGATCTGCTGCAGCTGGAACATTTATTGTCACATTAGCCACGTTATTTGCGCTGTCCTGGTCGTATTGACCCCCTGTAACATTCGCCACATTCACTATGGTGACATTGCTTCCAGTGACCCTTGCTATGATGTCAAGGGTTGCTATGGCACCACTTGCAAGGTCTCCGACGCTCCAGACCCCATTATCGTATGTTCCCTGCGAAGCAGAGTAACCTAAAAGTTCCAGGCCACTTGGCAGCTGATCCGTCACATTAACTCCTGTTGCATTGTCAGGCCCAAGATTCCTTACGGTTAAGGTGAACTTGACAGTATCCAAGTAGTCGACAGTTGTCTGATTAACTGTCTTGTTTATGGCAAGATCTGCTGCAGCTGGAACATTTATTGTCACATTAGCCACGTTATTTGCGCTGTCCTGGTCGTATTGACCCCCTGTAACATTCGCCACATTCACTATGGTGACATTGCTTCCAGTGACCCTTGCTATGATGTCAAGGGTTGCTATGGCACCACTTGCAAGGTCTCCGACGCTCCAGACCCCATTATCGTATGTTCCCTGCGAAGCAGAGTAACCTAAAAGTTCCAGGCCACTTGGCAGCTGATCCGTCACATTAACTCCTGTTGCATTGTCAGGCCCAAGATTCCTTACGGTTAAGGTGAACTTGACAGTATCCAAGTAGTCGACAGTTGTCTGATTAACTGTCTTGTTTATGGCAAGATCTGCTGCAGCTGGAACATTTATTGTCACATTAGCCACGTTATTTGCGCTGTCCTGGTCGTATTGACCCCCTGTAACATTCGCCACATTCACTATGGTGACATTGCTTCCAGTGACCCTTGCTATGATGTCAAGGGTTGCTATGGCACCACTTGCAAGGTCTCCGACGCTCCAGACCCCATTATCGTATGTTCCCTGCGAAGCAGAGTAACCTAAAAGTTCCAGGCCACTTGGCAGCTGATCCGTCACATTAACTCCTGTTGCATTGTCAGGCCCAAGATTCCTTACGGTTAAGGTGAACTTGACAGTATCCAAGTAGTCGACAGTTGTCTGATTAACCACCTTCACAATTCCAAGATCCGCCGCAGGATCCACTAAGATGGATGCACTGTCCCTGTTATTTGACATGTCGGTATCTGTTTCAGCACCTGATACATCAGCCGTATTTATAAATGAACCTGCATTTATTGCCTTAACTGAGATTCTTAGGGTTGCGCTTTCACCCACTCCCAGTGCACCTATATACCATGTTCCATTTGATTCGTTGTATGTCCCCTGGGTGGATGTAGTGGATATAATGGAGAAACCTGCGGGTATTATATCAAAGACTTTTACAGAGGTGGCCGTGTTCGGACCATTATTTATCACTGTTATTGTAAAGTTGAGGTATTCCCCATTGTATAGCCTGTTTTTATCGGCAACCTTTGTAATGGCAAGGTCGGTTGATGGGAGTGAATTCAGAGTTATTATTGCATTGTTATTATCTGGTTGTGGGTCGTGTTGCATTCCGTTTACATTTGCAAGGTTGAAAAGGGTTCCTGTCTGATTAACCCTTGCCACTATTGTCAGCGTTGCATTTTCCAGGTAGCTGAGAGCACCAACACTCCAGACACCACTTGTCGAATTATAGGTTCCCCTTGATGCGTTATGGGTAATGTAAATAAGACCTGGGGAAAGTGCATCAGATACGGTTACGCCTGTCGCATTGCTTGGTCCCAGGTTCTCAACTGTTATCGTGAAGGTTACTGAATCCCCAAAGAGGGGTGTTGAGTTGTTAACCGTCTTTAATACCCTCAGGTCAGCTGATGGTATTGAGTTTATATAAATTGTCGCGTTATTATTTTCCAGGGCAGGGTCATAGTTTTCTGATGTTGCATTTGCAGCGTTTGTTATCAGTCCATCTGAGACAACCCTTGCCACTATTGTCAGCGTTGCATTTTCCAGGTAGCTGAGAGCACCAACACTCCAGACACCACTTGTCGAATTATAGGTTCCCCTTGAGGCTGTGACGGACTGTAATAGAAGACCATGAGGTAGCCTGTCCTCCACCACGACGTTCACTGCACTGTCAGGACCATTATTCCTCACCAGGACAGTGTATGTTATGGTTTCACCATTGTAGGGGCTTGACCTGTCAACTGTTTTTATAACTGCCAGGTCAGATGCCTTTGGTATTTCCAGTGCGAATGAGTTATTGTTGTTTGTGGTGTTCGTGTCTGCTGTGTTGCTTGTAACATTTGCATAATTTATTATGGTCCCTGTTGCGTTGATGCGGACCGTTATGTTCAGAGTGACCATCTCGTATGGGTTAAGGCTTCCTATACTCCATAACCCTGCATTCTGGTCATATATTCCCCTTGAGGTTGTGTGGCTCAGATATTCAACTCCTGCGGGTAGTTTATCCTCCACCACGACGTTCACTGCACTGTCAGGACCATTATTCCTCACCAGGACAGTGTATGTTATGGTTTCACCATAATTTGGTGATTGTCTGGTTGCATTCTTTCTGATTTCGAGGTCTGTTCCAAGTATGTGGGTGTTGGCAACTGCTGTTCCGGTGTAGATCCTTTCCCCGGCTATTTCACCGGGAAGTGATGTGTAGCTAATATTTACTCTGTTTGTGAGGTTTCTTCCTGCGAGGGATGTGTCATTAGCGACAATGGTCGTGAAGATTATGGTGGCGTTATCTCCAAGGTTGATTGCAGAGCCCCTGTATATTACCCTATCTGGCTGTATTACCAGACTCCATCCGGGTGGAATTGACACTGTTTCAGCATAACTCATTCCAGAGGGTATAATATCCTCAACTGTAATATCATAGGCATTTGATGTGCTTGTTGCATTGTGTCCTATCCTGATGATCCATGTGCATGTTTCCCCCAGGTTAAGGTTGGCGGTTCCGGTTTTCTGGATGTCCAGTTTTGGCTCCACTATTTTTACGGATGATGATGAGGATGGACTTGTTATGGTCTCTGTACCATTGTAGTATGTCACGGTTGCATTGTTTACAAGTATTACATTATTTATGTTCTGTGTGATGTTCAGTACCGTTATATTATAATATATGGTGATGGTCCCGGCTACTGTTGCGTTAACTTCTCCGAAGTTTATTGTCCAGGTGTTTCCTGCTCTGACAGGTGTGGGGTCGGGGTACTGTGCCTGGACGGATGGATCAATGAGGTAGGTGAAGTTTGATGCCTCTAAACCAGTAGGTATCATATCCATGACTGTAAGGTTCCCTGTTCTACCTTTGGGGATCCATATTACCATCTTATGTGTCAGGGTGTTTCCTATTGGGCTTTCCTTAAGGCTCGAGTTATCAAGGAATAATTTGTTTATGGAAGGGGGTGTTGAGTTTATTGTTATGGTTGATGTCGCCCTTAGGTTGTTTATTCCACCTTCCCCTGTTCTTTCACCGGTTACGGTTCCTGGATATCCTGGAGTGGTGTCATTGGTTCCTTGGGGTCCAGGGAGACTTGTAGCCCTGACCTCCAGGGTGTTAGGTATGTTTGAACCGAATATGGTGTCTTCCCGCAGGTCTGCCGTTAATGTTATGTTGACACTCTGCCCCTGGAGAAGACGGTCAATGTAGGCCGTTAAATTGTTACCTGTCAGGTTGTAGGTCACGTTTATTGAGGGGTTACTCTTTGTTACTGTGATGTCCCTTATGTTCGTGAACCATGGATCCAGAAGGTCTGTGACATTTAAATCATAAAGTGGAGCTACGTTTGACCCTGCGGTGTTACCTATTGTGAGGGTGAATTTTACTGATCCGCCACCATCTACTACTGTCTGGTTGCTTGTCTTGTTAACGTAGAGGGAGGGTAGTCTCACTGTAAGACCCGGGGCTGTTGATGATGTGTTTAGATTAGTTCCGGCATCGTTCCTGTAATCAAGGTAGGCCGTATTTGATATAGTTCTTCCTGCAGTGTTGTTGCCGTTATTTTTAACTACAACCTGTATTAAGAGCCTTATTGTCTCATTTGAACCTGTTGGATTGTTGTTTGTGATATTTCCAAGGTAGAAAAGCAGCGGGTTTGTCCCGGTTTCTGTTATGCTCTCAAAGTTTCCCAGTCCTGCCTGGGTGAATGTGAATACATCTGAAGTTATGTTTCCACTGCTTCTGCTTATGAGTGATCTTCCTGTTATGTATTCAATGTACCTTGCATCTATGGGGTCCCTTACTGTCACATCAGCTGTTACACCTGCGGGGATTGTTATATCAATCCTGTAGGTTACGACTTCCCCTATGATCACGTTGTTCCCTGTGGAGTCAGGTTCTGATGTTGCATTAACAGTCTTTGATATGGCTGGTGCAACTGTTCTTAATGTTGTTGTGGCATATGTATTATAGACCCTTTTATCTGCATCTGGTGTTGTTGATGGGTCTAATGAATCATATGTTAAATTTACGATGTTGGGGAATGTTGAATTTGATCGGATATTATCATTTAGCACTACACTGAATTCGAAGATAACCGTTTGATTGGCATTTATTGTGCCGCCTCTGTATTCAACTGTACCGTTACTGTAGCTGTATGTGAAACCTGCTGGTGTTGTAACCGCATTTACTGTTGACAGGTTGAATACAGTTGAGTTAAGAACATCACTAACTGTTATGTTATATGCTGGTGATAGACCATTATTGGTAACATTGAAACGTACAGTAACTGTCTGTCTTCCCCTTGCAGGATTTGGTGTTACTGTCTTTGTGATGTTGAGCAGTGGCTGCAGTATACTGAAATCATAAGTGCTGGTTAGAGGGGAACCAGAATTTCCATACCAGTCAAGTTTTACATTATTTGTTCTTGATATTTTTGGGATGTGCGGATTTAAAGAACTGTTTTCAACTGTTAAATTAATATTGATCCTGAATGAATCTGTACTGTTATTGTTATCTGTGAATACTGTTGTTGTGCCATTGAACAGGAAGGTTATGTTATTACCATTTATGGTCACAGCTAAGGGGGGTAAGGTACCATTGAATCCAGCTGTGTCTACCTGGTACCCATCATATCTCAGACCAGGGGGTAATATTTCAGTTACCGTAAGGTTACTGATCTCACCCTCAGGAAGTTTTATGGTGACCTCGAAGGTCCCCTGCTCACCGATGGTGAGGTTGCTGCCAGATGTCCCGGGTTCAGTGCTTGAAATCAGATCCTTCCTTACCTCTGGGGACGCTATGATTACGGTCGCATTATCCTCATATAGTGACTGGTCAGAAACAAAATTTGGGCCTCCAGGTGTCGACGCGTAGTATGTGATTCTGGCCGTGTTGATAAGGGCCTCCCTTGGATTTGCATCGGCAGAGATCCTCGCCGTATATTTTATTATTATTGTGTCATTACCGCCTGGAGCGTTATCCCCGCCAGGAATCATGCCTATTACTATTCCTGTCGTGAAAAGGTCGCCGGTATAGGCCACAGGGTTTCCATCAGCGTCCATTACACTAATAAGTACTGGATAAGTTAATTTGGGGGGCAGGTTGTCCCTCACCGTTACGTTATATGCGTTCCAGTGCCCTGTGTTCTCTATTATTATATTATATGTTATGATGTCCCCTGCATCTGCACCTGTAAGATCCCCCTTTGGATCTATGGTTCCTGACCCAGTGGTGCCGTTGACCCTCTTATCGAGTGTGAGTTCTGGCTCCTGGGTTAAAATCTGCTGTATCGCGGTATCTGAAAATGATTCGCAGGGGCTGTTATAATAAACAACATACATCTGATTTGTTAAGTATAACTCATCTGCAAAGGGTTCGTCTGTAGCTGTTACGGTGAACAGGATATGGACTATCCGTTCAGTCTGGTCCGTACTGTTAAATGACCCGTATTTAAATCGGATCATGTTGTTTGATGTGTCTACTTCTATATCAGGTAATCTGCCGAGGTAAGCTGATAAGGTATCATCGGATGCTATTCTCCATTCCCCTGCACCGGGCGGGGTGTCTCCCTGAGATATACTTGTAGTTACCTGATCAGCCCTGAAGAAGGGTACCGGGAGGAAATCAGATACTGTGAAGTTACAGAGGTTTGTTGTTGGTACACTTACCCTTAGTGAAAATGTTACATTATCCCCTGGCCTTACAGGATATGGCGGAGTTATACCCATGTCACCATTTATTGCGTAGATTTCCTTACGGATTGTTGGCAGGTTTATGGTGACACCTGCCCCGCTGCCATCAGCCACCCTGTGATCATTGTGGGTTAGTTTGGCCTCAACATCCACACTGTTGGATGTGGAATCCCCTGATTTGAGGTTAGGATGGCCTGGCGGATAATTTGAGGGGTCCTCATATGCTATGTCAATTACCGTCCTGAATGTTATTGAACCTGTTGTGGCGCCCCGGTTACTGCTCCTGTTGGTATATAGTCCGCCTGTAAGGTTACCGGACAATCCAGAGTTTACCAGCTGATCTGAAACCCTGAATACTATTATCCACTTTCCTGTGGCATTATCGTGATACACATGATAATTCTCCGGGTCAAATGGTATGTTCAGGGTGTTACCTGCTTCTGTTATGACAAGTATCGGTGTGAAGCCTTCGAGGAAGGACTGTCCGTCTCCAACGGTATCGTTTATTATTATGTCCTTTATCTGGAAGTAATCTGATAACTGGAAGTTAATAATGTACTGGAGAATATCTGATGGACGTATATAACCCCCGTTTAGGTCGGTTACTGATTTCTGTATTGCAAGTGATTTGAGGTAAACCGTATAATTAGATGCTGATGATACATCCGTACCGTTATAGGATCCTTTTCCCTGTACATTATTGGTGGCGTTCACATGAGAGCCCGTATTGGGATCAAGGACACTTAATGTGTTATTATCGAATTCTGGAGCATATACCCGGTACTTTATTGTTCTATCAGTGCCCAGTGCACCGGTTACTGAAGTGAAAGCTATTGTAATGTTTCCTCCGGGTATTGCAGTGGATGGCAGGTTGATGTTCTGACCACCCGCATTATCGATCAGCGCCATGAACTGCAGATTAGCCGGCAGGTAATCTGTTATTGTCAGGTTCTGCAGTGTGGCGCCATCTGCCACATCAACATCTATTACAAAGTCAAAGGGATAATTAGGACCGGTGGCTGTCTCATCCTCATGAAGTATGGCCCTTTTATTCACTTTAAGGACGGTGGGTTTTATGCTCGCCTGCTGAGTCTCACCGTATACAGGGGGATCAGTTGATGGGTCGTCGAGGGGGTTATTGCCGAACCTGAATATGGGTCTCGCCGTTATATTTAATGGGGTGCCGAGGCTTGCATTCAGCGCCATTTTCATGTTTGCTGTTATGGTTGCTGGTGGCTGGTCAGGGGCAAAGCTTCCGAAGGGGTACTCGATGATTATCAGGCGATAGCCTGGGTTTCCTGTGGTGGTGTTTCTTGTGAGGGGGTTTAAAAGTTCTCCTGAGGAGGGGAATATTCCTGCATCAACCACATTCACAGGGAAGCCCATGTAATTTGCATTGACGAAGCTTATCTCGGGGGGTAATATGAGCTCAACTATCGGTCCAAATCCGGGTGTTGTGGCATTGTTATCAAAGGTAAGGCTTACCTGAAAGTTCTCATTTATGAATGCCTCTAAGGGCGCTGTTATGGTCACAGCTGGCTGGCCAAGGGTAAAATTCATGTTAATTGTATCTTTACCGGTTTTTATGGATTTAAAAGATTCAAGGTGTCCCGGGAACTTTACAACCACGCTTAAATTCAGATCTTCAGGCACATGAAGAACATAATTACCATCTGCATCTGTTAGATTGGATGCTGAAAAGTTAGAATTATATGCTGTTACATTGGCTCCTGAAATGGTGCCATTACCTTTACAGTCAAAAACTGTTCCATAAATCCTAGTTACTTCTGAAGAATTATCATACGCTACATTTGCCCCTATAAGGGAGAAGAAAACCGACAAAAGTATAATGTTAGTCAGTATCCTTGTGCTTTTATCCATTGATTCCCTCCCAAACGTGTATTGTAATATGTCTTTGTGGGTCCCAATAGATAAATATTGCGTTAAGTAGTCCAGCCATGCTGTGGTGGGGCCCAGGAGCTTTATTAAGACCTTAAGAGTTCAGGGTTCCATGGCGGCTGGAGAGATGGTTACTGTAATCCATGAAAAAGAACATGATTAATAATGAAAAAATTTATATTGTATAAATAATATACTCTCCAACTCAATATGAAGTGTGGTGAAAGCATATGTGTGAATCAAGCCTCTACTCAGAAGGTGGAGACCTCCTCATGGAGGACGTTATATTCATTGAGGTCCTTGAAGATGGGATCAGGGCAACTGACATACTGGACTCTGTAAAGGAGTTCCAGGGAAAAATAACAAGGATAGACCTTGACAAACACAGAATCTATATTGAAACAGATTAGTGTATTGGAACTGAAAAACAATAACGGGAATCTAATTTTATTCCTTTTTTGAAAAAAGAAAAATTTTCTGCTGGAATTATTTTCCAGCTGGTATGATGAGGTCCCTTTCTCCCTCTGGCATGAACTCCCTGAGGGCACCTGCTGCAATTGACTTCCTTGGTGATGTGAAGTCAAAGGAAAGGTCCTTATCTGCAAATGCAACCTTTATGAGTGGGTTTGTGCAGAAGGCGTCTCCCCTTGCAGCGTGTGGTGCCTGGGCTATACCGGCGTACTCTGGCTGGTGACCCACGTTCATGGCGTAGTTTGGATAGTTAGGTCCGCGGAGTTCGTGTATGAGACCCTCGTCGCTCCTGATTGAGAGGGAGTTGGATGCACCGCACTGGTCCTGCAGGTCGTATCCGTAGAATCCAAGCCTGCTGTGGGCCTCCTTGTGGAGTATCTGGCTGAGGTACCATCCGTTGATACCTGCATTTGAGTTTCCTGTTGCGAAGGCTGTGGAACATCCTGCTGCTGCAGCTGCAACAGCTGCCCTCTGTGATCCTCCGAAGTGGTCCTCCAGGAGGGTGGGGTATTCCTCATACTGTTCAAGTGAGTACAGTGTGACCTCTGTGGATATGTCGCGCACAACATCCATTGTAGGTTTTGTTCCGCAGATTCCGTACTTGTCATCAACGTACTCCATACCGTAGTATACGAAGTCGTCGAGGATGTCGTCGGTGTAGGATGCTGTTGCGTACTGGGTGAAACCCACACCACCTGACATGTATGAGCCGAGCCAGACCTGGTCGTAGAGTGCTGCTGCACCTGCGATGACCTCAAGTGATATCTTCGCAGGGTCATCTGAAACCCTTGAAGCCTGGACTATGTCTGCGAATGTTCCGAAGGCAACTCCACCGGGCTCGTTTGGTCCCCTTGCCCTCCTTGCAGGCATTATTGTACCCATCTCTATAACGTCGGCGTGTTTTGCAGCGTATGAGAAGTCAGCGATTGCTGCTTCACCCGCACAGAGCTTGTATGCTGATATGAAGCTCATACCGATCTGCATTGCAGACCATCGTGATACTGTACCACCGTCACAGGTCCTCACGACTATTGTTGGAACCCTGTTGACCTGGTATGTCCTGTTGCCGATGTAGCTCTTGAGCTGTTCGGCCTGTTCCTCAGGGAACTCCTTGTTTATGTCTATGAGTATCCTCTTGTCCAGTTCATCTGCCAGGTTGTCGTCACCTGTGAAGATCTTGGCGTAACAGTCCTCAACGAGTCCAGGGTGTACCTCAACCATGTGCTCCTGTACGACGGCACCGCCGGGGAGGGCGTGGTTGATTGCCTCCATGTACTCGTTTATTGTCTCAGGGGTCACCTCAACACCGAGCCTCTTCTCAAGGACAGCGTGTGCTGTGTCCATACCCACGATGACTGTCCTCTTTATGTCGTCCACCATCTGCTGGATGGCTGCGTTGTTGACGAAGTGGAGGTCGTCACCCTCAACGTAGGCGTCTGTGCCTGATACGCGGTAGGCCATGAGTTTCCTCTGACCCAGGGGCACACCGATGTCAGGGTTGTAGAATGGTATTCCTCCCCTCTTCTCAGCTGCCTTCTTGGCGTACTCTGTGAATTCCTTTTTACGTGCGGACTGTTCCCATCCGCCGAAGCAGTAGAAGTTTGTGTATTTTTCGTCGGGGTCTTCCCCCTCAAACTTCTTCTTTAAAGCTGTAAGGAATAGTTTCTTTTCATCCATTAATCATCACCTAGCCTTTTTCTTAGGTCATCCTTGAATACGTCCATACCGAAACCGCCCATGGTACGGCCGGTGTGTATGTTTTCAACAACTTCAATTGCCTCTTTATCATCCCTCATGGCGATGTTGTCCTTCCTGTAGATTGTGGTGATCTTCTTGAGTTCATCTTCGCCGAGGGGCTGACCCATGTCCACAGGTTCATCGAGGGGCCTTCCGACCTGGTCCTTAACGTATACCACGTGCCCCTTCTCTTCATCGAAGACGTACCTCTGGAGGGCGTCGAACATGAGACCATTTTCATCGAGTCGGAGGGAGTGTCCGTGGACTGTTGCACCCCTTATACCTGTTGTTGCAGGGTCGAAGAGTTCTGTTTCCACGAGTTCCTTGGATACACCCTCAAGGTCGAGTTCCCTCATCTCGATGACCTGTCTTCCTGATAGTGTACCTGTGTCGACACCACGGTATCTCCACATGTAGGTCCTTGCCCTGTCGTAGGGCTGGGCCGGGGCGTTGTACATGGAGTCTGCGAACTGGATGTACCTTACCCTGACACCTTCCTTTGCACCCTGTATGGGTTCAACCATGTCCCTTACTATATCCTCTTCGAAGTCCATCTCATCGAGTGGTGGGTGCACGGATTTGTAGCTCTCACCAGGGTTCCTGTGCCCCAGGACCTTGACCAGGTCCTCATCTGATACTTCCCTTAATTTACGGAATTCGTAATCAGGGTCCATGTGTTTTCTTCTGTTTTCAGCTATCTGGGTTTCTCCAGGAGTGTACTGGGCTTTGTAAGACATTTCATAACCTCACAATCATTTTATGTTAATAACGGTGTCCTTCATCCTTGAACTGGGATCCACCATGCCGATTACCCTTGGATCGATCTTTTCCTCAAATTTAAGTCCGTATTTAAGGTAATCGGAGATGGTTATGTCCTTCTTTGTGAAGGCACCTATGAATACCTTATAGGAGCAGGGGAGCACTTCATCCAGGATTTCCTCGATTGTTTCCATCTTCTCCTCCAGGGCCTCCGGGAGTATGCCCACAATGATCTCTCCGACCTTCACCCGGAGTTCAACCTCCTCTCCGCGGACTTTTATCTTCCGCCGGTCGCTGTGGTTAACCTCTGTTCCCCTTGCGGGGCCATAGTATACCCTGTCAGGTATGGATGGTCCATGGACCAGCACCCTTACTATGCCCTCAAGTTCATAGATTCTGTTAAGAAGAGTCTCAACGGTCTCTGGTTTCAGCAGCCGCTGGGGGAAGATCTTAACATCGATGAATCCTGTTTCTGGCATCATGACTCCCCATTTTAACCTATAACTGGTCCTTTATCTCTGCAGCACCTTTTGCAACGTTAACTATTGGTTCTCTGAAGTAGTCTATTTCGCTGTAAACAGATCCTATGAGTCCTGATGTCTTCTCCACTGAGAACATCTGTGTCCCTGCGTCAAGGCACATTGCTGCGGCCACACATGGTAGAGCAAATCCTTTACTGTGCCTTGTAACGACGTGGTTTCCGTGGAATATACCTGGTCCACCTCCACCATAGATGGAGTGGCTGAAGAATGAGAATCCTACTGCGGTACCCATTGCCCTTCCGAAGTCCACACCTGGAAGTCCTGTCTCGTATTCGAGTATGTCGTTGTAGTAGAGTACTGTTGATGCAACACCCTGGGCTGCCCTTGCTGCTCCAACATTGACTATTGTTGCTGCAAGGAGACCTGTTGCTGCGTATGCGTTCCATAGAGCCCAGTCGGCTGGTTCGTACATCTTGTAGCCTGATTTCATTTCACTGGCCACTTTGATGACCTTGTCCTCTATGGCCCTTTCAACGAGGGATGCTATGACTGTACCCACTGTTCCCTTACCGTTCTCCTTAACAAGGTCAAATAGGAGGTTGTTTGCGTTGAGTCCCTGGTATGCAAGTCCAAGGAGGTGCATCCTTTCGAATGCTCCGACTGCGTCACCTGTTTCGAACATTGCTGTCTGTTCGAGTATGGATGATAGTGCTGATGCGTTGAGTGTGTTCTTCCTTGTGATGGCCACGACGTGGTTTGCCATTATGTTCCTTAGACCGTATCCGAGACCCTCCAGGAGTACTGGTGGTCCCAGGAGTGTTGAGAGGTTGGCTCCTGTGAAGTCAACTGTCTGTGGGTATCTTCCCATGACAGCGGTTTTGACTGCGTTTGCATCGAACATGTCCACGTCGAATTCGTCTATTATTGCCTGTACAACTGCAGCTCCTGTGACCAGGGCTGAGACGGTGTAGTCTGCAGCCACACCCATCCTTGTTGTTGGGACCTGTACGAGGATCTGCTGGCCGTTGTTTATGAGGCGGATGTTTGTGTCGTCGTCTTCAGAGGTCTGAACAAGT
Source organism: Methanothermobacter sp. CaT2 (assembly GCF_000828575.1). Classification (GTDB taxonomy): domain Archaea; phylum Methanobacteriota; class Methanobacteria; order Methanobacteriales; family Methanothermobacteraceae; genus Methanothermobacter. The sequence goes on from NZ_AP011952.1 coordinate 1,027,812, forward strand.
TTTTTAACCTTTTCAGCTATTGCCTCTGCGTTTTCAACTATTGGCAGTTCAACTTCCCTTCCAGGGATGAAGTTGGACTTTCCGCCGAGGGCTGCCTTCTTGAGGCTTCCCTCTATCCCTGCCAGGTTCACTGCAACTGACCTTTTCACGTCGCTTACCAGGTTTGCTATTGTCGGGTTTTTAAGGGGGCTTACTGCTTCAAGAGGAACGTCTTCCTCCAGGAGCTTACCATCTGCCCCGTAGAGATCTATTCTGTCTTCATACATTGGCATGGTATTCACACCTCTTGTTTTATTTATTTATTAATAAAATTTATTATTTTATTAATAAAATTGATGGGGTTATGGGATTTTCAGCGATAATCCATGGGAATGGTCACCTCATTCAGGAGCTATCCATCACCAATGTCTCGAAATGGACCTTCAGGTTATACCGAAGTTCATCCTCCAACCTCCAGAGCACAGCTCATTATAGAACAAGCCATACTGCACATGTCGTTATTATCCAGTATTAATCTGGATATAACCGCTTATGCTTCAGTTTTTTGACATCTATGACTCTATTGAATAAGAAAAAAGGATAATATAAATGTTTTCAAAAGGAAAAAAAGAAAAATTTTAAATATGAAAAATCATTTTTCATAAAAATATTATCTAAAATAATAACAGGGTCTGTGAAAAGGGAAAACCTGCATGTGAAAACAAAAAAAGAGGAGGGGGTTATTTGAGTGACAGTGCACCCTTAGGACAGGCGGGTATGCACTGGTCACAGAGTATGCAGAACCCTTTAAGTGGAACCTTCTCATCGGTGAGTTTCAGCATGTCGTAGGGGCATGCTTCAATACAGTCACCGCACTGGTCACAGAGGGCAGGGTTGTACTGCACCCTCTTCCTCTTGACAACCTCACCATCAACGACCTTGTCCATATCAACAAGGCTAAGTGCGCCCTTAGGACAGGCCATTGTACATGCACCGCAGCGGGTACACATGGCAAAGGATGGTTCCTCATCAACCTTTTCATTGTCCGGGACCTTCATGCCCTCCTTAGTAACCACCCTTATGGCGTCGTTGGGGCATATGTTGGCGCATGCGCCTATGAAGTCACATTTCTCCTCATCCCAGACAAGGCCCTCTTCACTTGCAGGTTTAGCAGGGCCCAGTTCCACTTCAAGGTCTATGGCGTCAACAGGACAGAGCTGTTCACATAGACCGCATGCCGTACAGATGGCTGGCAGTTCAACAGTGAGGCTGGATGCCCTTGGAACTATGAAGTCACCGGGACATGCCTCGACACATGTGTTACATCCTATACATGTATCTGCATCCAGCTCGAACTTCTTGATCTCCTTGGCCCTCTTCTCTGGCTTCCTGCCTGATATATAGACGGCATTCCATGGACAGGTCTGTGCGCAGACACCACACTTTATACAGGTGTCCTCATCAATCTCTATGACACCGCCGACCTTATCAAGGGTTATGGCGTCCACTGGACACTCAGGGACACACATTCCACAGCCCACACAGTCGGCTATGAATACTGGTCCCTCAATTTCCAGTTCAACCTTTGCTGGTTCCTTAATGCCCTCAACACCTATAACCCCCACAGGGCATATGTCAACGCACTTCTGGCACATGACACAGAATCCCTGAAGTGGGACCTTCTTGGCCTTTCCCTCGTCGAGTTTGAGGATCTGTGGAGGGCAGACCTCCACGCAGTCCCCGCACTCGTTACACTTATCAGGGTTGAAGACTATCCTGCCCTGTGTGTTACCTGCCTCGTCAACCACCAGGTCCTCAAGTTTGAGGGCGCCTGTGGGGCATATGTCAACACACTTTGGTTCACCGCCGCAGATGTCACAGTATATGACATCCTCAGGTGTTACCTCAATGGCTGCGGTTGGGCAGGTCCCCTGGCAGGCACCACACCTTATGCAGTCCTCTTTATTGACAACTATCATTTTACCACCTTTCTGGTGAAATTAGATCCTTTTTACAAGGTCGCCTTCACTGTCGTATACTTCCAAGGTGGCAAGTCTCATCTGACTGTCAATGGTGTGTGTTGCGCAGGAGAGACATGGGTCGTATGCCCTTATAACCATCTCCATGAGGTTGAATATCTTATCATCCACTTCAACGCCAGGTTTGATGTAGTCCTGGGCAACCTTCTGGATACCCATCTCCATGGCAGGGTTGTTCTGGATTGTTGCAACCACTATGTTTGCCCTGGTGATGAGGCCGTTTTCATCGCAGGTGTAGTGGTGTGTGAGTGTTCCCCTTGGCGCCTCAACTATACCCACACCGTCTCCAGCCTGCCTTTCAAGTGAATCAGGGAACTTCTCTCCTGATAGGTCTCCTTCAAGTGCATCGGCTGCACATTCAGCACATGCAAGGAGTTCTATGAGCCTTGCCCAGTGGTAGAGTAGTGTCTGCTGTGCATATCCGAAGTTTTCCCGGAATTCCTTGAAATGTTCCTGTGCCTTTGGAGCTGCATCAGGCATCTTGTCTGCAACGTTGAGCCTTGAGAGGGGTGAGACACGGTATACGCCGTCCGGGTATCCCAGGTCCTTTATGTATGGGAACTTGAGCCATGAGTAGGGCTTAACATGTTCAGCGATTGTGTCAGCGTAGTCTGCAGGTTTGAATTCCCTGAACATGTTTCCTTCCTTGTCCTTTATCCTCACCACACCATCATAAACGTCCCAGACACCATCCTTTACAAGACCTGTGTGGTAGGTCTCGATGTTACCAAGTGAGTTCACGAGGTCAATGTTTTCCTCGAAGATTGGAACTGCCAGTTCAAGGGTTGCCTCTGCCAGTTCAACGTTTCTCTGGGCCTTCTTGAGGAGGTCCTTCTGTGTTTCATCGTCAAGTTCTGTTGAGATACCGCCAGGTGTTGATGATGTTGGGTGGATAGGTCTTCCACCGGTGGCCCTTACCAGTTCAAGGGCGTTTTTACGTAGTTCTATGGCCTGAAGAGCGATATCAGGGGCATCCTTTATAATCTGGAAGACGTTCCTTGTCTTTCTGTCCTTACCTGCTATGAAGTCAGGGGCTGCCAGGAAGTAGAAGTGCAGACCATGGGAGTGCATGTATGAACCCCAGTTCATGATCTCCCTCATCTTGTAGGCTGCAGGAAGGACATCCTCTGGTTCAAAACCGAAGCATGCGTCAACAGCCTTGGCTGCTGCCAGGTGGTGCTGCACGTCACAGATACCGCAGATCCTTGGAACTATCCTTGGTGCTTCCTCTATTGGTCTTCCCTGGAGGAACTTTTCGAACCCGCGGAACTCCATTACATGGAGCCTTGTGTCTTCAACATTACCTTCATCATCAAGGTGTACGGTAATCTTGGCGTGACCTTCTATACGGGTCACAGGTTCCATTGTGAGTTTAACCATCTATTTACCCTCCTTCTTTATTTTCATTGGTATGAGTGCTGCTGGAAGTGTGAAGGTGTAGAATGTTCCAACAATGTCGTCCAGCTGTTCAGCCACTTCCTCAGGGTCGACGGTTTTGTCCTCTTCGACCTTGTAGTCAGAGGCAATAGCACTTATCATCTTGGCGCCCTGGTCCTCGACACGTGCTGTTGGACCGTAACAGCCACGGCAGGGTATGGCTATGCTTGGGCATTCGGCACCGCAGATGGACACTGTTGCAGGGCCCATGCATATGAGTCCCTGTGGTATGAGACAGAGATCGTCTTCTGGTTTTCCAACCTCGAACTGTCTCTTTATGAAGTCCATTGCAAGGCCTTCTGGTGGTTTTTCCCTTGGACAGACTTCGCAGAGGTTTGTTTCTGGAAGTTCTATTTCTTCACCTGTTAGAAGTGCCATTACCGCTTCCGCGGCAACATCTGACCTTGGTGGGCATCCTGGAACTTCAAAGTCAACATCTATGACTTCACCCAGGGGTTTGACCCTTCCCTCAAGGTGGGGCACATCTTCAGATGGGATCACGCCCTCCTCGTTGGGTGTTGTGATTGAGTTTATGTAGGCCTCCTCAATAACTTCATCCTTGTCCCAGAGGTTCCTGAGACCGGGTATGCCTCCGTAAACTGCGCATGTACCGTAACTTATGACGAACTTGGCCTTTTCCCTGAGTTCCTCGGCAAATTCCCTGTTTTCATCGTTGACGATTCCGCCCTCGATGATGACGACATCGAGTTCAGGGATTTCATCGTACTTTGTGTCCATTAAAACAGGGCTGAATTCAAAGTCCGCGTGTTCCATAACGTCGAGAAGCTTTTCATGGAAGTCTGCAATGGACAGGTGGCAGCCGGAGCATCCTCCAAGCCACATTGTTCCTATTTTTATCTTTTCAGCCATTCGAAATCCTCCTTATGCTTCAGCTAGCTGTTTTTTGATTGGTGATGGGCCAAGGTCCTTTATCCTGTTAACCATCATCTTAACTGTTTCGGCGAATTTTTCACCCTCTGATGCTGATATCCAGTCGTGGTGGATTCTTTCCCTGCCAATTCCAAGCTCATCTGCCAGTTTGTAGATCAGCCTCATTCTCCTGTCAAGCTTGTAGTTTCCTGCGTCGTAGTGGCAGTCACCATGGTGGCATCCGGTTACAAGGACACCGTCAGCGCCTTCCCTGAATGCCTTGAGAACGAACTGTGGTTCTATCCTTCCGGAGCACATCACACGGATAACCCTAATGTTTGTAGGGTACTGCATCCTTGCTGTTCCCGCAGTGTCGGCTCCACCGTAGGAACACCAGTTACAACAGAACATCACAATTTTTATGTCATCTTCAGCCATAGAGTTTCCTCCTTGCTTTTGGATCGTACTATAATTGTACTTGGTATATGGTTGAGGAGTGGGAAGTATAAAGGTTACTTATGAAACAATTTCGAAAATTTTATATGTGTGGTTAAAATTTTTATTATTTTTAATACCGTCCACCTTCCACCAGAAGGCTTTGATGAACCCTACACCAGCGTCACCGCGTCCCTGAATTTTCCGGAAATTTTTGCAGATATCTGGGGGATGGTGGTGGATACTATTGATGAATCAGCCGAACTGTAGGCGCCCTCATCATCAGAGTTTCCCGGGTGAACATCTGTCCTTAGCTCTGATCTCAGATTATCAACCGTCACCTGCTCAACCCATGGGTCCCTGTCCACAATGACGAATTCATCCACAAGACCATCAAGTTTATCTGCAATAACCCATGAGACGAACCTTGCGCCGAATATGGCAACCCTTCCCTGGATATCACCATCCTCAGCCATCTTCACAAGTGCATTCACATCCCGCTTCACCTCCACCCGCTCATAGATGGGTGTTGATGGAAGGCATGCCCAGTGGGCGTCGCCAACGTAGGTGTAACCCAGGGTCCGTGGATAGACATTTTCTGTCCCTGAAACCTTAACAGCCGCTGCCAGGGCCTCCAGCTGGGCCTTCTGTATGGGTACCGGTGTGAGGCCAGGTTCAACCTCCTCCCTCATTATCTTCATGACCCTTGGAAGACCGAATCTGCCCCTCCTGGCTGTGCCCGGACTGTATCCACACATGTAGCCGTGGTGGTTCTTGGGGAATCCTGTTATGATTGCATTGAGGCCCGCCCTGAGGCCTACGCGGCACTCATCCTCGTATGCTCCATTTGTTGCAACTATCTTTCCAGGGGTGAGTATCCTTGCCGCTGCAACTGCACCTGCAAAGGCATCAAGCCTGTCCCCTGCAAGGTTAAAGGGGCCTCCCTCAATCACAAAGACATCGACGCCCATCTCAAGTCCTGCCTCAAAGCCTGATATGAGGTCATCGTATCCATCACCGACAAACATTATGGCCTCAACGCCCTTCCCATGTTTTCTGGCAAGTTTCAGGACTTCCTCAGCCTCCTCAAGGGGTGCTGCGTGGGTTTCAGCCCCCTGTACAGGTGTCAGGTTAACTGCAACAGATGAAGAGAGTTCAACCCATTCATCCCTGTCAGGTAGCCCCTCCCTTTCCCTGTCAAGGAGCCTTGCATGTATTCTCTCCCTTGGACAGCCCTCGAAGGGTGGCCCCTCGAGGTAGCACTGGCCGCCGCACCCTGTTATGGATCTTGGAAACCTCATTGGCCCGTATCTTCCGAAGTGGTCAAGGTCAAGGGGGACCTCCGTTGTTTCCCTCACCTCCCTCATGAGTTCCACGGGTCTCATACCATAGCTCTCAGCTATATCTGCAAATGCATAGGCGCATACATGTATGGTTGCCCCTATGGTGTCAGAGAGCATGCAGTTTCCCATGAGGTCAATCTTTTCAAGGTCAGAGGCACAGGTACCCACAATGAGCTCTGTGAGGTCACAGCCCAGGGGGAACCTCTTGAAGGTGGCTCCAAGTTTAATCTTATCGTCCCTGGAGAGGTCAGAAACAGCATCCACGACCTCTGTAACATCCCTGTCCATTTTCATGATTTCCCAGGCCATCCCTGGATCATTCACAGCTTCCCTGATTAATTCATGCATATTGTTTCACCTTCAAAGTCACTGTAATTCACTATGGAAGGGATGTTAATTTAAGCTTTGATAAAAGTGGTGGGTTAATAAAAATGCAGGGAATGGGTTCATATTTTAATACCCCTTTACTTCCCTGCCCTCCTCAGCGGCCCCAGTGACTTCACTGTTTCATAGAATTCCTTCATTGTCCTCTGGAACTTCTCACCCTCTGATGCCGATATCCACTCCCACCTGAATCTCCCCTTCTCAATACCAAACTCTGGCAGTATATCCTCTATGAACTGGGCCCTCCTCTTCCACTTGTAGTTTCCAGAATCATAGTGGCAGTCCCCTATGTGGCACCCGCCAACAAAGACTCCGTCTGCACCATCACGGAAGGCCTTAAGTATCATGGAGGCATTGACACGACCGGAACACATCACCCTTATTATTCTGACGTTTGGAGGGTACTGCATCCTTGCTGTTCCCGCAGTGTCGGCTCCACCATAGGAGCACCAGTTACAACAGAATCCCACTATCTTTGGCTCGAAACTCATACCATCACCTCAGAATCAATTCGCAGCAGAATCCGGCTATCCTGGCTCTAAAATCATTGGAATTCATATAATCACTCTAATCCTTCTCTCCACTGTACATCGGTGGCAGTTCTTCGCTCACACCTGCCGTGAAGCCTGTTCTGTCACGGTATTTCCTCTGTATTCTGTGGTAGATCCTTGCTAGGGGGATGTCCATGGGGCATACATCTTCGCACTGTCCGCAGTTGATGCAGCTGAAGCCCATATGTGATAGTCTGACACCCTGGAATGTCAGGGGGTCGGGGGCTTTTTCATCTGGCTCCCGGAGGTAATCCTTCTCAAGTTCGCATTCCCTGCAGAAACATATTGGGCACAGATCCCTGCATGCGAAGCAGTTGATGCAGCGTTTCCAGTATTCATCCCAACCATCTAGAGAAGGGTACTCATCCTCCAGATACTTGTCCTGGAACTTCCTGGCCATCTTAATCATGGCATTTTCAATTTTCTCCCTGATCTCTATCATCTTCATTGGTGGCTCTTTGACCTCGAGGTAGCCCTCCCTGCGGGCTCCCTCGATGATTTCCTCGCCCCGATCTGTGTTGACCTCGATGAAGGTCCATCCCTCCTCTGCACCCCAGTTTCCGCATGCAATGTCTGCATTCCTGGGCACCATCAGCTCGCATCTCTGGCAGTTTTCCCTTCTTCCGAAGCCCTCCTCCTCAAGGTAATCGATTGATATTTCCTTATGACTGCCATCCTTTAGCTCGACCATGAATTTGCCCTTATCTATCTCCTCCCTGACAACGTCATCAGGGTCTATTTCATAGAAGGTCTCTATCATTTCCCTTGCAGACACCGGGCTGAGGGTGCCTCCACAGTTCAATCCTATCATGTACACCCTCTGGGGATCAATCTGGTGTCTCTTTTCAAGTTCCTTTATTGCCATTGCATCGCATGGTTTAACCGCCACTGCCAGGCGCATATCATTCAGGTACCTTGATATGAGATCTCCGAACATGGTCGGTGCACAGTGCAGTGAGCCGCAGGTTGATACTATCTCATCTGAGTCCTCCAGAAGGACCGGGATTCCATCGTAGATATCATCTCCCCTTTCAAGTGTCAGGACTCCGTCCACGATCTCCCTATCAAGCATGTATTTGAATATGGCGGTTACTGCTCCGCCACACTCTCCCCTTTTCTGAATTTCCTCGTCGGTGGCCCTTGCAAGAATGTATTTCATTTCAATCACCCAGCCTCTCGAGTATTCTGTCAAATATTTCACCGTCTGCGAGAACCCCCTCAGGTTCCGGTAGTGCAGGTTCCAGTTTTACAGTATGTCCTGTTGCACTGGTGTACGATCCACGCTTTTCGCACCAGGCAGCGGTTGCAAGGAAGATGTCAGGAACTGCACCTGAAGTTTTTATTGACTGGAGGGCGAATGATCCCTTAACATCCAGGGGTTCTGCGGCTGCACCCGGGTCAATGAGCCACAGGGATTCAATTTCTTCATGGTCACGGAGGGGTGGTATGTGCTGCATCACACCCCTGGTGTTGAAATCCTCAAATACTGGCAGAACCTCAGCCCCTGTTTCAGCTGAGGCCTCCAGGACATCGTCTATCACATCCGGGATTTCAGCTGTAATCATTATGAGGTCTGCTGGAAACTCCCTGAGTTTATCTAGAAGATCTAAATTATCTGAAAAGGTCAGGTGGGAGCTGGAGTTCATGGCCGTCCTTGTTATCTCCCTCCTATCGTACGATCGGACCTCTGCACCACCATCCATGGCCTGGAACATCCTCCTTGCGAGGAGGGGTGCGCAGTTCATTACGTCACCAATGACTGCAATATTATCATAGTCCCTTATTTTCCTCACATCTATTTCTGGATAATCGAATTCTGGAAATACGGTTATAAGACCGTATTTTTTTGCATCAACTCTTTCTATGATCCTTTTGAGTTTAGCTGCCTCCTCATCTGTCATGGTGCCTGTTGTGAGTATGGCTGTCTCCGGTGAGGAGATCATCTCTGTGAGTCCATCAAGGGCCTCATCCCAGTCTGCACCCTTAAGGTTTCCTGATTTTTTAACTGCAGGGGATGTCATTCTATCCTTTACTGGAATCTCATAGCATTCCCTTCCCCTTCTGCATGTCTTTCCCTCGTTTATGATGTGTCTCCTGTAGGGGTAGGTCCCTGCCGGGGATCCATCCACTTCTATAATGTTCACCCCACATCCTGCGCTGCAGGAGGGGCATATGGTGTGTTTCACCATCATTTTCTACACCTCCAGATTCTTTACTTTTCTCTGAAACTCATCGATGCTGACAAGTTCATTCTGGACGCTGATCGTCCTGTCACGTGTTATGTTGAAGAGTTCAACCATGATATTCAGTCCAGAGTCCAGGAGAACCTCTGAAAGGTTTTCCGGGAGTTTCTCGGAGTTCTCAAGGACAACCTTTCCTTCTATTTTAAAATTTAAGGGTATTCCATTGAGAGATTCCACATAGAATGTGTATCCGACCGAATCCTTCTCGAAATTTGTGTAGTCAATTTTCCAGTCCATGTCAAGGCTCAGGGTACACGATTTTGGATTTTTTCCAGGCCGAAAAAGTCCAATTTTCTGAATCTGAATCTCCATGCTTTCACCACAACCTCCAGTTTTATCGTGTTTGTCATAATTATCTGCTAACAAGTATTACATATATAAATGTTCCTAAAATTTAAAAGGCATGTGAACCATTGTAATTACATGAAAATCACGATAAAATCCAATTTTAATCATTTAACCGTTTTAAATCCACAATAATCTAAAATTATGGCCATGCGGCCCTAATAGGCCCACAGTTAATATTCTGGCAGAAAATTATAATTCATAATAAATGCTTAGTTTTTAATATTTAACCTTGTTTGTACTCTGATCTCTCAGAACAACCAGCACCATGCCATTACAGAGTTAAGGGCAGCCTTCCAGTTAGGACCACTGGATTGAAGCAGCCCAGCCACAGACCCATGATATTAATATCTTAATAATTTTGATTATTCTCATATAATTATTATGTGAGTCATGAATGGCAACGGCTTCCCAAAGGAGGATAAAATGAAGACATGGCTTAAATTGGCTTACCTGAAATTGCCAAAGCTGAATAAATTCTCTTTATAAGTTTTTTGGTTTGAAAATTATCAAAAAATATATTTATAGTGGAAACCGATTAATCTGTACTACTAATAATGTGAGTAGTATTACAGAAATGGAGTGATAGATATGAAACTTGCAATACTAGGTGCAGGATGTTACAGGACCCACGCGGCCAGTGGAATAACAAACTTTTCCAGGGCCTGTGAGGTCGCTGAAATGGTTGGAAAGCCAGAAATAGCCATGACCCATTCAACAATAACAATGGGTGCAGAGCTAAAGGAACTTGCAGGTGTGGATGAAGTCGTCGTTGCAGACCCTGTATTCGACAACCAGTTCACCGTCATAGACGACTTCGCCTACGAGGACGTCATAGAAGCCCACAAGGAGGACCCAGAAAAAATAATGCCACAGATCAGGGAAAAGGTCAACGAAGTCGCAAAGGAACTTCCAAAACCACCAGAAGGTGCAATACACTTTACACACCCTGAAGACCTTGGATTCGAAATAACAACAGATGACAGGGAAGCTGTGGCAGACGCAGACTTCATAATGACCTGGTTCCCAAAAGGTGACATGCAGCCAGACATAATCAACAAATTCATAGACGATATAAAACCAGGCGCCATCGTCACCCACGCCTGCACGATTCCAACCACCAAGTTCTACAAGATATTCGAAGAGAAACACGGCGACCTTGTAACCAAACCTGAAACACTCAACGTAACATCCTACCACCCAGGTGCCGTACCCGAAATGAAGGGCCAGGTCTACATTGCAGAGGGTTACGCCTCAGAGGAAGCCATAAACACCCTCTTCGAACTCGGACAGAAAGCAAGGGGCAACGCATACAGGCTACCAGCCGAACTCCTCGGACCTGTATGTGACATGTGCTCAGCCCTCACAGCAATAACCTACGCTGGTATACTGTCCTACAGGGACTCAGTTACACAGGTACTCGGCGCACCCGCAGGTTTCGCACAGATGATGGCCAAGGAGTCACTTGAACAGATAACAGCCCTTATGGATAAGGTTGGAATAGACAAGATGGAAGAGAACCTCGACCCCGGTGCACTTCTGGGTACAGCTGACTCCATGAACTTCGGAGCATCAGCAGACATACTCCCAACCGTCTTCGAAATCCTCGAGAAGAGGAAAAAATAAACCTAGGAAAATCCCAGAAAAATTTATTTATTTTTTTATCCAAGTAATTTTTACACTTCAATTTACTGACTTTTCAATCCCAAGCAGCTGAAACTGGTGTTAAATTGATAGATAAAATACTGAAAAAGGCGGCAGAAGGGTACCAGCTCCAGGATGGAGAGGTTATCCAGTTATTCAGAATAAGAGAATCCGGGGATCTTGCCAGTCTCATGAAAACAGCCTTCAATATAATGCGTGAAAACCGCGGCTCTGTGAAGCTGACATCCACAGTGCACATAACAAACATGTGCCAGGTCAGGCCACGGTGCGGTTACTGTGGATTTGCTGCAGGCACATCAAAAAATGGTTACTATAACTCATTCTTCAAAACTGATGATGAGATCCTTGAAGCCGCCCTCATAATAGAGGAATCAGGAATACCCAGGGTCAGCTGCTCAGGTGCCCATGGATTCAATGGTGAGCATGCCGTGAAGGCTGCCAGGATAGTTAAGGAGAACACATCACTTGAACTCCTCATAAACGTTGGATCTGACCTCAACAGGAGTGCCACAGAGAAACTTGCAGACTACGGGACAGACACTGTATGCTGCAACCTTGAAACCACCAACAGGGAACTTTTCAGCAGTGTTAAACCCGGTGAGAGAATCGAGGACAGGATCAGGGTCTGTGAAATGGTTTGTGCGGCAGGTATTGAGCTCTCAAGTGGCCTGCTCATAGGTCTTGGTGAAAGCTACGCTGATCGCCTGGAGCACCTTAAGTTTCTATCTAAATTTGAAACCCTTGGTGAGATACCCATAATGGGATTCAACCCCTACCCTGGCACTCCAATGGAGGAACATCCGCCCTGCCCCCTGAGTGAGCAGATGAAGACCATAGCCATTACAAGGATCCTCTACCCTGACATAAGGATAACAGTTCCAACACCCACAATAGGGCCCGAGAATGTCAGGTTTTCCCTGATGGCCGGGGCCGATAACCTCGCAACTGTTATACCAGACGGCTACCCCCATGACGTTAAGGGTGTGGGGTCCCCCCGCTACGGGAACCTCAGGGACGTCCTGAAGGTTGTGAAGGAAATGGGACTCAGGGCCCAGTTAAAACCAGCCCCCTCAGCCGAGGGAGTGGCTCTGCTCTGATTGGGGGTGTTGAAATGCTTGAGGACCTCATAGGTAAAGCCTACCTTGAATCTGCAGAGGACAGACGCCGCGGGGACAGATCCGAAGAGGTTGAGGCCATAAGGGAGTACATAAGGAGTGCCCGCAGGACCGTGGTCCCCAACTGGAATGCTGAGAAGGTTGATGCAATAAACGATGTCCTCAGAAGTTTCAATCTGCGGGAAGCCGAACACCTTCAGTTCAACACCAACTGGGCAGACCTCACCAGGATGCCAGCACTCACAAAGGCCCTCATGGCGCTGGACATCTCAGGTGCGGACCTTGTAATTGCCAGGGGGAGGCTCGGCGTCCCTGGTTCAGGGTCCCTCCTCGTTATAATGGACTCCAGGGGACGCCTGCTATCTGCAGCCATGTCCCCCCCACATGTAATACACAGCATGGAAGTGAGAGAGGCTGTCCGGTCAGAGATGACCCATGCACTTGAGAGGATAGGGTTTAAAAGATAAAGACCCCCATCAAAGAACAGCAGAGAAAAACAGGCCCATAAACCAGTATGAACCATAAATAACAGGAAACAGCTGATCAAAAATGAAACCCCCTGAAACAGGCATAACAGAAACCGTGAAGACCTTCTTCTCATCCCTCACAGTTGGTGACATAGTAAGAGGGATATCCCATCTCAAATCCTCTGCAGTCACTGGGTGGCTCGATGATGCCAGATTTGAACCTGAAAATGCCCTGATTATAGGATCATACTTCACAGGCGCCGCGATCTCAGGTGCCCTTGACTGCAGGGTTACAGTTGCAGATATAAACCCCCAGACACGTTTTCTCCTTAATGGAGATGTGGACTTCCGGGAGGGTATTCATGGACTGGATGGTGACTGGGACCTCATAGTTGATACAACCGGCATTGGTGGTGTAACCCCTGAGGAGCTCTCAGGTTTCACTGCAGGGGCCTTCATCGTTGAGGACCCGACCTCTGATGGCAGTGATGAAACAATAATGGGCTACAACAGTACCTCTGAACGGCTTGAGGCGGTTGAATCAGATCTGAAGGCCTCTCTCCGCACCCTTGGACTCGGTGCCAAGACCTCGGGCACAATGACCCTCACAGTCGAGGTTCTTCGAAGGTCAATGGCCGATGCCCTTGAATGTAGCGGAGTACTGTATGCAACCGCAACCCTGAGGTTCTTTGAGAGGATCCTCTTCAGAGAGAAGGACCCTCAGGGCTTCCTCAGGGCCCTTGAATCACCTGCCCTGACTGTATCGTCCCTGGGGGACATCAGCTGCGATGAGATAATTGAGGGGAACCTCGGAATGATAAGGTCGGAGGTTACAGAAGAGGACGGTGATAACAATTAGAATAGAGTCCTTTATCGAATTGATGGATAGGGTTGCCCCCCCTGAACTTGCCCTCCCGGGTGACCGGATAGGGTATCATGGCCCTGAAATCGAGGTTGAAGCTGTCCTCGTCCTCATGGATTACCTTGAGGATGTGGCTGTGGATGGCTACGACCTCCTGGTCCTCCACCACCCCCCGGAGGTTGAACCCCCCATCCCCTACCTCACAGTCCACTCCAACTGGGACGTTGCCGATGGAGGTGCCTGTGACGCCCTGGCAGATGCCCTGGGACTGGATGTTGAATCATTCCTTGACCCTGATACAGGTGTCGGCCGCATATGTAGGGCTGATCTATCCCTTGAAGAGCTCCTCGAAAGAACAGGGGTTCTTAATCCTGAGACCCTGCGGGTTGTTAATCCCCGTGAATACGTTGACAGGGTCGCGGTGGTTTCTGGCTTTGGACTCTCAGATAAATCACTCATAATGAGGGCCTGGAGTGAGGGTGTATCGGCGTACCTTTCAGGTGACCTCACCCATGGACCCGCCATCCTCGGGAGGAACATGGACCTGACACTCATAGATGCAGGTCACCATGCGACCGAGATGCCCGGTCTCCACAGACTCCGTGAGGTCATTGAGGATTTCGGGGTCATGGCGGAACTCCTGGATACTGGCACCCCCTGGAGTGAGTACAGGGCCGCCTACATTTAGGTACATGGAATGCATGAACTTAAGGGAAAGAGCGAAAATGGCGGTGATATTATTGGAGATCTCTGAACTTGAAGGGAAAAAGGCCCCCCGTGGGGAGGTAACCCTCGTTGGTGCCGGCAGGCTGGGGCTTCGAACAGCCCTCAACCTCATGCAGATACACAGGGGAGGCCCCGAGAGAATAAATGTGATTGATGGTCAGCGCGTATCTGCCGATGACCTCATATTCCGCCTCATGGGTGCCACGCCCGGCGAGTACAAGGTGAAGTTCATTGAATCACTTGCAACCCCTGGCTTCTCAAGGACGGTGAGGGGCATCCCCGAGTACATAGACCAGGACAACCTCCACCTCCTCGGGGGAGATGTTGTCTGTGTTGAGATTGCAGGTGGTGATACCCTGCCTGTGACTGCAGAGATAATAAAGTACGCCCAGAAAAGGGGTTCCGCCACCATCAGCACCATGGGAGTTTTCGGGATAGGTGAGGAGGAGGTGAATGCCATCAGTATAGAGGAGGCTGATCCCGGGAACCCCATAGTGGAGTACCTCCTTGATGAGGGCGTCACTGACCACTTGCTTGTGGGGACAGGAAAACTGATAAGGGACTGGGAGCCAGTAACTCCATACGTCCTTGACCGTGTATCGGAGGTTATGACTGCAGAGATACTCAAACTCCTCAGGAGGAAACTCGGATGATAAGGGTTGCGACTGCTGAGTGCTTCACCCATGGATTCGTTGCAAGGGAGATACACGCCTACTCCATGGGCTACCCTGGAGGCTACAGCTGGAGTGTGGACTCAGATGTGGTGCTGGTGGCAGGTCTCTTCATACCAACCCTCTCAGGTATACGGAGCATCCTCAAATTTGAACCCCCTGAACCCTCAGCCACCCTGAATGACATCAAGGTCTACACTGAAGAGGAGGATGAGAGGGTGGCCCTCATGATGGCAAGATCCGTGAGGGAGCTCACCTCCGCAGATCTGGGTATAGGTACTACCGCCGGTATCGGAAGGGGCGGCATTGCAGTTGTCTCAGAAAACAGGGAGGAGGTCATAAACTCCGATGTTGAAGCGGACCTCAGGTTCTCAGGGGCTGAGGAGATCCTCAGGAGACAGAGATCCGGTATACGGTGCGCACTTGAACTCCTTGAGTCCTTCCTAGAATAGGATTGCCATGGGAATCTATTTATTGTATCCTACGAATAATTTATTAAAAGGAAGAAATAGGTGGTGGTTTAACTGCTTCTTGAAATAACCGACCTTGCGGTTGAGGTTAGCGGAAAACAGGTCCTCAAGGACATAGACCTCTACATCGATAGGGGGGAGACACATGTCCTTCTCGGACCCAACGGTTCAGGTAAGAGCACCCTCTTCATGACGATTCTGGGTTTTCCAAAGTACAAGGTTACAAATGGTCAGATACTCTTCAAGGGTGAGGATATAACCGATCTGAGCACAACAGAGCGTGTGAGGATGGGTATAGGTGTCAGCTTCCAGAACCCCCCTGCAATAAGGGGTGTGAAGCTCATGGACCTCCTCAAGGTTGAATCTGGTATGGAAACAGAGGAAGAACTGACACCCGAGCTGCGGGGACTTGCAGCCAAGATGAAATTCGATGAGAGCTTCCTTGAGAGGGATGTAAACCTTGGATTCTCAGGTGGTGAGGTTAAGAGATCCGAGATCCTCCAGTTAATGGCCCAGAAACCTGACTTCATAATGTTCGATGAACCGGATTCCGGTGTTGACATTGAGAATGTGGAGCTCCTGGCGGAGGAGATCAACGTGCTCCTTGACAAGGACAAGAAACCCGGTCTGAGGAGGAAGTCAGGACTCCTAATAACCCACCTGGGATACATACTGAACTTTGTAAGCGCTGATACCGCCCATGTGCTCATGGATGGCAGGATAGCATGTTCAGGGAATCCACAGGAGATAATTGAGGATATAAGGAAGGACGGATTCAAGGGGTGTGTTGAATGCTGCGGGATACACTGAAGAAGGCTGAGAAGGCCAAGGAAAAGAAGGCCCTCTACGGTGAGGACATCGACCTTGAAAAATTCATAAAGGAGGAGGCCGGTGAACACGAGGAGGTGACAAGGGCCAAGGAGGTCCCCAAGGAGGTCCAGGAGACACTCCTGAGGGTCGGTGTTGACCCTGAGGAGAGGGAGAGGGCAGGTACCTTCATACAGGTTGACCAGTCAGGCATCTGCACAACCTGCGCCTCCGAGTCAATAGAAATCATGGGAATGAATGTCGCCCTCGATAAGTACAGCTGGCTGAAGGATTACATGTGGAAGGCAGTTGCCGTTGACACCGACAAGTACACCGCCACCACAGCCCTCAGGGAGGCTGAGGGTGAAATGGGTGGTTACTTCATAAGGTCAAAGCCGGGTGCACGTGAGGTGTTCCCCCTACAGGCCTGTATGTTCATAGGTGATGAGAGGGTTATGCAGACAGCCCATAACATCGTAATAGCTGAGGAGAACTCTGAACTTCACATAATCACAGGCTGTGCAACAGGAGAGGATGTGAGCTCAGCCCTCCATGTGGGTGTATCCGAGTTCTACCTCAAGAAGGGGGCCAGGATAACCTTCACCATGGTCCACAACTGGGCAGAGCAGGTTGAGGTGCGCCCCAGGACCGGTATAATGGTGGGTGATGACGCCACCTACATAAACAACTACATACTGACAAGTCCTGTGAAGAGCATCCAGTCCTATCCAACAGCCTACTGTACCGGTGAGAACTCAAGGGTCGTCTTCCAGTCCATCCTTGGTGGTCAGAAGGACTCTGTGCTTGACATGGGCTCAAGGGTCATACTTGAGGGCAGGGGATCCAGTGCCGAGATGGTCTCACGTGCTGTCTCCAAGGACTCATCCCAGATATATTCGAGGGGTCACCTTGCGGGGCGGGTCCCTGAGGTTAAGGGTCATCTTGAATGTCACGGTCTTGTGCTCTCAGATGACTCAATGATATACGCTGTCCCTGAACTTGAGGGTAGCGCCACTGAACTCGAGATGTCCCATGAGGCCGCTGTCGGTAAGATAGCCGAGGAGGAGGTCATGTACCTCACCTCAAGGGGTCTTACCGAGGAGGAGGCAGCATCCATGATTGTGAGGGGCTTCCTGAGTATGGATATAACCGGCCTTCCACCCGAACTTGCGGCTGAAACCAAGAGAATGCTGGATATGAGCCTCAAGGGCATGTAAATCCGGCGAATTTTTTTATTTTTTAATGTGGGATGAAAGCTTCCTTAACTGAAAGAAAAGTTCAATTACAAGCCTCTACTCTGAGGATATAACCCTGGAAGGATAATTAGAGGAAAAAATAGTTATTCTGAGATTATTATGAATTCACCGACCTTTTCAACCTTCCCGAATGGTACCAGGAGGTAGTCGCCCTTCTTCTTGGCCCCCTTGACTGTCACGTTTCTACCACTGTCCACCTTGATAACCACGTCGGTTATCTTACCTGTTTTATCGTTGATTATGAGTTCTTCAAGCTCCCCCAGGATGCGTGCATTGTTGGTGGCGACCTGGTATCCCTTTATCTCACTCCAGTACTTCTCTTCCCCTTTTATGAGCTTCTTCTCTTCCATCAATCTCACCTAAAATCTTCTCCAGAACCTTCAAATCCCTGCAGCTATTTATGTTAACCGCGAGCTCCAGCATGGAAGCCTCAAGGATCCTCTGTTCTTGTACTCTGTTTTTACTCATTAATATATTTACCCCGCAGGGTACTAATCCATCCAGGGACCCTGAGAAATCAAGTCCATGCCTTCTGCACAGGTCCTCTGGTACTGCGACACACATGGCAGGTTCCGGGCATGAATGGTAGCTGGCTATTATCCAGTCAATGGTTGATGGCCTCACAAGTGGGAGGTCAGAGTTGATGACAAGGAGGGGCTCATGGTATGAGTCCTCAAGGTGTGAGAGAACCTCCCTGAGATCCTCCACATAACCTCCACCCGATGCTCTGAATATGGGGTGCCTTCCCCTAACATGATCCTCTGTCAGGGGGGTGTGTGGGCTTGTTACCACGATTATCCCATCAACACCGGTGGCAGACTCCAGGGCCTCGAGGACATGGTCTATCATGGGTCGTCCTGCTACCTCAAGGAGGGGCTTTTCACAGTCGATAGCTAGCCTTGTGCCCCTTCCACCTGCCATTACAAGTGCCATCATCCTATTCAATCCATTTATCTTCCTTTCTTGACTGCAACTTTCTCCTCATTCCGAGGATGCACGGGCCGTTCTGCCTTCCTCCCAGGGGGGTGTGGGGTGTCCCCATGGAGTTCATGCACCTTGCCATGACCGCTGCACCCATGGCCAGGGCATCTGAGACAAATATACAGTCCCTGAATCGGTCCTTCACATATTCAAGTATTAGACTGGGCTTTGTGCCTGTAATTCCGGCCCTGCCTGTGACACCGAGGACCGAACCCTCCTCAATGACACCCTCCTCGAAGGCCTCATCTATGAGCCTCTTTGCTATGAGTGCGCTGACATGGTCCAGTGTTGCAAAGAGGGTGTGTATACCATCCTCCTGGTATATGCTGTGACCGATTTCTGTTAGTTCAGGGAGCTTATCACCATTTTTACCTGCGTCACATCCTATGAGTGTGGTGCCTGCGCTGTAGGCGGCCTCTGTATCCACGGGGACCGTTCCGAATCTTTTTCTGTTTGCAGGGACCTTCCGGATGTCGATTATTTCATCATGTATCCTCTCGGCATGCCTCCTGGCCTTCTTCCAGTCGGCCCCCTTGAGGATGGATTTCTTGTAGAGGTCCAGTGCTGCTCCGCCCCTGCAGTCCACCATCTCGGTACCCCTGATTATGGCGTCCGGTATTGCGCCTGCAAGTCCGCAGAAGTTTCCAACGGTCCTTGCGTAGGGTTCATCTGCATTGACTATTCGGCCTGCCAGGGTTGTTCCAAAGTCCAGGGAGACGCAGGGGTTCCTGTAGTCCACATTTGTCCACTTTGAACCGACCTTGATGCCTGCTGTTACAAGTTCTCCCTCCATCTCGTTTGCAACAACCTCCCTGCCCGTCGGAGGTATAACGCTTGCCACTGCACCGTCGAATATTACACGGTCGAGGTAGCAGAATTCTCTGAGGCGTTCGGGGATGTTTTCCTTTGAGAGGGCGGGCGCCATCTTCCTGGGAGGTATACCTGCTGCAAGGCAGCCGTCTGCCAGGGCTATTATGAGTTTACCCACCTCCTCGGGTGACCCGAAACCTGCTGTTACACCGGTGGATCTTACAACAAAGTCGAGGTCCCTTTCAATGTCAACCTTTGCCCTTCTGAGGGATTCAAGTATCGTGTCTCTTACAAGTTCGGAGACAGCCTCCTTTGTGAGCTCAACACCCCAGACTGTCTTGCCAAAGACCTCCTCTCCCTCCCGTGGGGGTCTTATGTCACGGGTCATCTTGACGGTCTTGTCAAGGAGGTAGGTCCTGCTGGTGTTGAGGTTGGTGGCTGTGAGGATGCACTTTGTTGTTGTGTTGCCGAGCTCCACTGAGGCAACAATGTAGTATACATCCGGGCGCATTGAGTAACCTGACCCCACCGTCTTCTTGGTAAAGGGTGCTGTTTTAGTATCCTCTATTGTTATGAATCTGCTTTTTGCTATAATGGGCTTGGGACCGAATAATCTGCTCAAAAATGACAAATGATTACCCCCTGATTTAATGTAATATTGTATCTGGGGAGTTAATATAAATCTTATGAATAGGGCCAGATGAAAAAGAATAAAAGGTTTAAAGGGGATCTTCACCCTAGAAAGTCTGGTGGGTGAGGGTTTGTTGTTAGACTGTCCTCACCAGGTGAATTGTGCAGGGTGCGTAGTGTACCACCTTCTCTGATACACTTCCAAGGAGGTGTTTGTCAACCAGGCTCTTACCTGTACCCATCACTATGACGTCGACATCCTCCTCCTCTGCAACTTTAACTATCTCATCTGCAGGGTCACCCTCACGCATAACAGCCTTGAAGCTGACATTGGGGTTTTCTGGGCCTGTGAGCCCCTTTTCCATGTCCCTCAGTATCTCATTACCCCTCTGGGTCAGCTCCTTAACCATCATCTCCTTGACCTTCTTGGGTGTGAGGAATGGTACCGCCGTGTCAACCACGTATAGGCATATGACCTCTGCTTCCCTCCCATGGAGGAGGTCGAGGGTGTGCTCTATGAGTTCATCCATGTATTCTCCCATTGTTGGAACCAGAATTTTCCTGTACATTTCAATCACGCCAGCACAAAAAGTCTCATAATAACATATGATATGTACACTGCAAGTAAAACTATGCCGCCACTCCTCTTAAGTTTCATGTCCCCTTGCCTTATAAGGAGGACAAGGAGCACAGTGACAAGTATCATCACCGGCGCATCAAAGGTGAGGGACAGTCTCTCGACGGGTACAGGTGCTATGAGGGCCGGTACACCTATGCCCACAAGTATGTTGAAGGTGTTGCTTCCAAGGACTGTGCCTACTGAGAGTTCATGGAGCCCCTTCACCGCAGATGACAGTGTGACCACGAGTTCCGGTATACTGGTGCCTATGGCCAGTGTGAAGAGTCCCATTATCATGGCAGGTATCCCTGCGATGTCTGCCAGTTCAACTCCGCTGTACACAAGTATCCGGCAGCCTATAACAAGACCTGCGAATCCCAGGACTGTGAGAGCAAGCTTTTTTAGGTCAAGGGGTTCTCTTTCATTTTTACCTGAATTTTCATCTGAATAGGTCTTCTGGGCCTTTATGAGGCGCCAGAGATAAACAGCATAGGTTAGGACCATTACAAGTGCTGCAATTTTACCTATATTTCCGAAGAACATGAAAAATAGAAGAATCAGGCCCGTTACAAGGGTTGCGCTGAAATCCCTCTTAAGACCGTCGGCGTTGGTCTCTATGATCCCTGCCACCACAGAGGATATCCCCAGGATTCCTGCAATGTTCCATATGTTTGAGCCTATAACACATCCCACCCCTATATCTGTACTCCCGGACAGGGATGCTATGAGGGCTGAACCGAATTCAGGGAGGGATGTCCCGATGGCAGATGCAGTAACACCGAGTATGACCTCAGATATCCCAGGGAGGATCCAAGGTCAACCAGGTTATCAACGAATAGATCTGCAGATTTTATAACCAGTATCAAGGAGGCCACAAGGCCCACTATGAGAATCAATACCCTTTCAAGCAAGTTATCACCACTGAAGAATTTTCTTCAATACCCTCAAGACCAGTATAATAATTGAATACCGGCACTTAAAAGTTTGTGTCGGAAATATGTTGCCGTTTTCTTGTATTTAAAGATTGTTATAATAAAAATAAAGAGATTAGTATTAAAGCTATTGGAAAAAAAATTAAATGGTTTAACTGCTCCTAGAGCAGTTTGAAGAATGGGTGATCTTCCACTGGTTCTGTGCCTATGTCCTTGGCTGCTTCACTTATGAATATGTCAGCCATTGCACAGGCAGGGAAGGCCATTTTGGCGTTTTCTATTGGACCGTAGAGGACGAAGTCACCACCGGCCATCTGCTGGATCAGGTTGGATCCAACGTCACAGACAGGCCAGGCCTCCTTGTGGTCCTTCTTGTATTCACGTAGCCAGTCCCAGGCTGATGGCACGTTGTGTATACCACTACCAACAGGGTAACCCCATTTGCTCTTGACTGCAAAGGATGTCCTCACAGCCACACCGGCACCCTGACCGAGTGGTGTTACAGCCACGTCCATGAGGTACTTGTCGATACCACACTCGGCAGCCATTTCAAGAAGACCCTTGTCTATTGTGCCTGCACCGTCTTCCCAGATTCCAATCTTACCATCAACTGTGGGGTCCATTGGGTTGAACCCGAGGACAATTGAAGCTGAGAGTTTTGTTTCCTTGAGGGCCTCAAGTTCTGCCTCATCAGCGGCCATGTTGACTGAGTTGTAGATTGCCCTGTCCTCAAGTCCAACTTCACTGGCGTAGTTAGCACCTGCGATCCTTGCCTCACCGGATGTTGAGTCTATGAAGAATGGTGCGTCTGTCACATCACCCACAAATTCGAGGTACTTGACAATTGCTTCTGGTGTCTGACCGAAGGTCTGGACGATGTGCGGGTTACCTGTGACATCAGACATCTCTTCCTGGGTCTTTATGAGGGCTTCTGCCTTGTCCTTGTCAAAGACACCTGCCTTCTCATCCTCGATGATGTTGTGTCCACCATAGAATATTGTTCCTGCTAAGACAGTTGGGTACTCTCCTGGCTGACCACCAATTTTGGTTCCAGCTATATCCAGTACGATCTGTTCCTTATCAAACCTAAACATATGTAAACCTCCAAGTTATAGTCCGAATAGGGATTTTAAAAGTCCTTTTAACAGTCCTGCAAACAGTATGTTTGTTACTGCAAGGATAATCAGACCTATCACAATACCATATAAAATACCTATATCTCTACCGATCTGCTGTCCTATTCTCTGTGAATATTCACCTACGGTGAATTCCACCTTCTCCTCGATCTCATCGAGCCTCTCGTTCGCCTTGTTGAATTCATCAGCAGAGACAAGTACGCGGGGTATTGTGGTTTTATCTTCCTCTGACATCAGATCACCCCTAATATGCTCATCATTGCAGGTACACCTACAAGGAGGACAGCCAGGAGGAATCCGATGGCTATACCTGAAATCCTTGTGGCTATCAGACCTGCGAATAACCTGCCATCTCTACCGATGAGCTGGTTCCGGTATTTTATGTCCTCTACAACACGCTTAATGCCACGTATATTCGGTTTGTTGGATAGTATAATCATCTGGAAGCCTCCCTAGACCAGTAGCAGTATGCCCAGTGTCAGGGTAAATGCAAGGCCTATCATTATACCCTGAACCTTACCTGAGTACATACCTGCGAACATTCTGTTGGTGGAACCTATCATTTTAACCTGTGTCTGGATGTTCCTCATCCTGGCCTCTATGAGTGCTGTTTCTGGTGCCACAGGTTTGACTTCTTCGCCTTCCTCTTCTTCTCCGCCTTCCTCTACCTTTATGACCATTGCCTCTTCTTCAAATGCACCGGGGTCCTTTTCGATGCATTCCTTGACCTTGGCCTTGATGGCGTCGGCATCCTCAACGTCTATGAGGTTGACGATTTCCAGCTGTTTCTGGAACCTCTCAATACCCTCGTCTGGTATGTTCTCTATGTAGGGAATGGCACCGGTTGCACCGATGATGTTCCTCTTATCAGGGTCCACACCGTTCTGGTGGAGTGCCTCTATACTCTGCCCTGTGATGTGTCCCTGGACCTCTGAACCGCAGAGTATGAGGAATCTGATGTTGGGGTTGGATATGAGGTTGGCGATCATCTTTTCGATACCGAGGTTCTCTGTCTTGCATGGCCCTGCAATGGCAGCGCCGGCCTCCACTGGCACGTCTTCTATGTGTGAGGCAAGGGTGGTGGCAGCCACAGGACTTTCGGGGTCACCCACAATGTAGTCCCCGTTGACCACAGGCCATCCTTCAGCAGGTGATTTCTTTTCAACCACTCATAACACCTCCTATAAGAGCAGGGCAAACAGGATGATCAGACCAAGGATGAACCCATAAACCATGTTGGTGAGTTTACCTGCTGTGAGGTACACTCCCTCCCTTCCAGGGTATGAACCCTGGGGGATGGTTGTTGGGTCCAGTGAGTTAATCAGATCATCTGCTGTAGCCTCTAATTCTGCTATCTGTTCGTTTATCTCATCCATGGATAATATTATAACTTCCCTTCCGAGAGCAGCCCCTATCATACCGGTGGAAGGATCAAGGGTCAGGTTGTATTCCGGAGCGATCTTAACAAGTGGTAACATTTCCATTTTTAAAGCCTCCTACTGCTCTTCCTCCTTAGGCCAGAGACCTGACCATTTCACGGATGCAGCTTCCTCGAAGGATGCGCTCACGAATGACTTGAAGGCCACGACCCAGCAGAGTGCACCCACCAGTGAAACGAGCCACCAGCCAGGGTTCAGTCCTATCCCAAGGAGACCAACAATGGCCATTGATATGAACCCTGTTGATGCTGCCAGCTTGAGGGTCCTTGTCTGGTTCTCATTTGGTCCGAGACAGGCGTTGAATGGGTGCTGGATTGCCATTGTGTTGAGTATGAAGAGCAAGCCTATGAATCCAGTTGTTATGACTGATGTTAGAATTGCCTGCATGGTGTAGCTGCCTGCAATGGCTGCTGAGAATCCAAGCACTGAGAGAGCTGCTGCCCCTGAGATCTCAGCTGTACATTTTTCAAGGATCGGGATTTTCATCTTAACTATCTTCTTACCGAGTACAGCCACAACGATACCCAGTATCATGGCAAGTATGAGTCCAACAACCGGTGAAGCTATGGCAGGCAGTGTGAAAGCTGATGCAAGCCCAGCAACCACACCAACTATACCTATTGAAACTGACATGTAACCTATTGATGGGACACCAGTACCCAGACCGTAACTTGCAACCCTCCTTATGGCGTCTGCACCCCATACGATTGCACAGACAGCTCCAAGGGATGCCAGAACAGGGCCTATGATCGGGTTAACTGCTGATGCGTATATACCTGCCAGTCCACCGATTATTCCCAGGGCCATGAGCCTGCTTTCAGGTATGGCTGCGCCGGCCGGTCCTCCTGCTGCTACTGACATTAGAAGACACCTCCATATACGAGTAATGTTGAAAGGGCGCCTGCAACAATGGAGGCTATGAGACATGCCACTATTCCCCTTCCGATCCTCTTGAATTTAGGATCGTGGAAACCTTCTATGGTACCTCCAATGTTATATGATGCAATAACCGCATTTATGAAGAATATGCCGACGGCGAAGATTGCTGCAACACCTGCAGCACCCATTGCACCATATGACAGGGTCTTAAGGGCCTCGTTGAGTGCCCAGTATATGAGTCCACCGCCTATTCCACCGAGGGCTCCCCCGATTATACCGCTGACAAAGCAGACGGTTGGTAGACCATGACCCTCGGTACCAGGGGTGACATATTTTTCCTGTTCCATGCCTGTTAATGGGTCAACAGCCACCTTCGCTGATACAGGGACTGTACCCACACCATATACGTAGATGAGGTTACCCACAAGCATGGTGATACCTATCATGAGCATTGAACCAACGGCTCCAGCAGCCATTATCATGAGTGGGGACTGTCCGGTCATTGCTGCAGCTGTTATGAGTCCTGTTAAACCTGCACCTGCAGCAAGCATTGCTGTACCGGTACCCACACCTGTGGCTGTTGCCATAGCTGCTGGCGCACCACCCACAGGTACGAAGTGAACACCTCCACCTATGAGCACTCCTCCAGCGGTTATAGCTCCTATCAGTAGTAATGGATCCATCTATTCATCCTCCTTGTATGGTCCATATCTGTTTCTTGCAAAGACTTCAAGTCTGTTGTTGAGGATTATCAGTAACAAGACTATTATGAGGCCGGATATTATTCCGCCGGTTATACCGAAGACTATTGTGTTCCAGAAGCTGAGGAATACGATTGTACCGAATGCGAATCCTGTTAATGGTCCACCGTACTTTGCACAGAAGTGAACAACGTCCATTGAGTTCCTTGCACCCAGCTCTGCCTTTGTTGTTATGTCACCGTGAATCGCTACCGGGATACCTCCACCGAAGGGGTACTGCTGGTACTCCCTTTCAGCACCATAGTGGACGTCCCCTGTTGATGAACCGATTGCACCTATTGTTATACCCCAGAGCACTGCCAGCAGTGGCAGCGGGAATGGGTGTGCCAGACCAGGGATTGGTAGTGTCATGAGGTATGATAATCCTACAACACAGAATGTCACAATAAATCCATGCCCTGCAATTGGGCCTAAGTGCTCAACCAGTATGTCCATGAAGAGCGGCTGGTTGAACTGGGACTGGCTAACAATTCGTCCCATGTGGGATGTTACAGCGTAGGTTGTGTGTACCATTGCGGCTATTACAGCGCCAACTGCAATTGCCATTATCACAGGCAGCTGCATTGACTGCATCAGCACATATGCAACTGAACCAGCAATACCGCACCAGGTCCCGTAGGCAACGGGTTCCCCTGAAACGGCCTTGTTGATTATACGGTGCAGGTGTCCCATCTGTGGTGCCAGCTGAACCTGTGAGTTGGGGTTACTCTGGGATCCTACGTCAGACTCTAAGTCCTCTGCGGCTCCTGCTATGGTTGCAGCTGCACCCATGAGAGCTACAACACCTAAACCTGTTATCATAGGGTCCATATTTCTTCCTCCTTTTATTTTTTTTGAATAAAAAAAATTAGGTGCATTACACTTAAAAAGTTTGTGCAATGCACCTTCGTTAATCTATTTTGCAGGTGTTATGAGTGCTCTTTCACCGGCTGGTTCGAACTCTCGCAGAGCACCTTTGGCGAATTCGCCACGTACGTTGGTGAAGTCGAAGACGAGGTTGTCGTCTGCAAATGCTATTTTCACCAGTGGGTTGAACACGAAGGCGTCTCCACGGGCAGCGTGTGGTGCCTGTGATATACCTGCGTATTCACCCTGGTGTCCCACGTTCATGGCGTAGTTTGGATAGTTAGGTCCACGAAGCTCCAGTGGCAGTCCCTCGTCGCCCCTTATTGAGAAGACGTTGGATGCACCACACTGGTCCTGGAGGTCGTAACCATAGAATCCGAGCCTTGAGTGCTGTTCCTTGTGCAGGTACATTGAGAGGTACCATCCGCTGAGACCTGTCTGGGCGTTTCCTGTTGCGAAGGCTGTGGAACATCCGGCTGCAGCTGCAACAACTGCTGCCCTCTGGGATCCACCGAACTGGTCCTCGAGGAGTGCAGGGTATTCCTCGTACTGTTCAAGTCCGTAGAATGTGACCTCGGTTGCAACGTCAAGGACTGTGTCCATGGTGTTTGGTGCCTCACAGAGTCCATATTTGTCCTCCACGTACTCCTTACCGAAGTAGGTGAAGTCGTCGAGGATGTTGTCTGTGTAGGCTGCTGTTGCGTACTGGGTGAATCCTACACCACCTGACATGTATGATCCTAGCCAGATCTGGTCGTAGAGCATTGCACCGGTTGCCACAACGTCCAGTGACACCCTGACAGGGTCCTCATAGTTGACCCTTGAGCTCTGACAGATGTCGGCAAGGTAACCGAATGGCACGCCACCAGGTTCGTTTTCACCCCTTGCACGTCTCACAGGCAGGTATGTACCCATGTGTATAACTTCAGCGTGTTTTGCAGCGTATGCGAAGTCCCCTGTTGCGGCTTCACCTGCTGCCTGTTTGTAGGCTGAAATCATGGACATACCTATCTGCATGGCGGACCATCGTGAGGTTGTTGCACCGTCACAGGTCCTTGAGACTATGGTTGGGATCCTGACGACCTGCCAGATTCCGTCTCCAACCTCTGCCTTGAGGGTTTCTGCCTGGTCCTCTGGGAACTGTTTGTTGATGTCTATGACGAATACAGGGTCGATTTCATCTGCAATTTCATCGTTACCTGTGAAGACCTTGACGTAGCTGTCTGCCACCAGTGCTGGGTGGGTCTCCACCATGTGCTCCTGCACGACGGCTGCACCGGGCATTGCGTGGTTCACTGTTTCCAGGTAATGGGTTATGGTCTCCGGTGTGACCTCCTTACCCAGCCTCTTTTCTATGACGGCGTGGGCATGGTTTAAACCGACTATAACGGTTCTCCTTATGTCGTCCCACATCTGCTGCATGGCAGCGTTGTTTACGAAGTGGAGGTCGTCACCTTCAACGAAGGTGTCTGTTGTTGAGACCTGGTAGGGCATGAGTACCCTCTGACCCAGCGGAGTACCTATGTCAGGGTTGTACTGGGGTATGCCCCTCTTTGCTGCCACTTCTTTACCAGCGTTCACAAACTCGGTTTTTCGCTCGGACTGTTTCCAGCCACCAAGTGTGTAAAATGTGGTTTTCTTCTCTTCAGGGGATTCTTCAAATTTTTTCTTTAAAGCATTTATGAACAATTTGTCAGCCATAATCTACACCTCCCCCGGATTATTCTGGGTTGTACCCTCCTTGTGATCTTAAAACGTGGATCCTCTGCATGATCTCCACGGCGTCTGTATCATCACGGTAGGCTTCACCATCCACACGGTAGATGGTTGTTTTGTTCATGAGGGTTTCCTCATCCAGTGGTTCACCAAGGTCCACGGGTTCGTCGAGTTCGTCACCGATCTGGTTCTTGACCATTTCGACTCTGCCGGTGTCCTTGTTGTAGATCTGTCTTCTCAGCATGTCGAACATCATACCGTCTTCGTCGAGACGGAGTGAGTGTCCGTGGACGGATTTACCCCTGACACCTGATCTTGCAGGGTCAAAGAACTCTGTTTCAAGAAGTTCCTTGGATACCTTCTCAAGGTCCCTCTCCCTGGTCTCTATGATCTGACGTCCTGAGAGCGTACCTGCGTCTGCACCCCTGTACCTGCAGAGGTATGCCCTTGATCGTACGTATGGCTGTGCTGGAGCAAAGTACATTGAGTCTGTGAACTGTATGTATCGGACCCTGTCACCGGCCTTTGCACCGTCTATTGGTTCAACCATTTCCCTTATTGCGTCCTCTGGTTCATCCATCTCTTCCAGTGGTGGGTGAACACTTGGATATTCTTCCCCTGGGGCCCTGTGACCCAGAATCTTTACTACATCCTCATCTGAGATTTCTCTCAGCTTTTCGAGTTCGTATTCAGGGTTACAGAAATTCCTTCTGTTCTGAGCAACCTTACTTGTTCCGGGATAGTATTGTGCCATATCATGCACCTCCTAATGCTAACTTAACCTTCCTTATAATCTCATCCAGTTTTTCCTGGGGACAGGTTTCTCCTCTTATGACTCCACTCACAATGTCAACAATGGTGCCCTTTGTTTTTGGTTCATCTGGCATGACGGCCCTTGTCCTTACACCTATCTTTGCAAAGTCCTCGAAGTCCACCGGGTATTCGCAGATGATTATGCATGGTCTGTCGACGTTCCTGAGTATGAGGCGCGCCTTGTAGGTGATGTGGTTCTTTACTCCTCCAAGGTGTACGACCAGGAGTTTGTGCCTCTTCATCTGCTCGACTTCTGCGGGTGTCAGACCAAAGAGACTTCCTGCTCCGGCGCTTGGAGCGTCCTGCGGGACTCCCGCACCTGCATTCAGGACTATGGTACTGGTCATTATGTTGGCTTCCCTGAGGGCGAATGTTATCTCGCAGACAGGCTTTGTGATGTGGCGTCTGCCAGGTGACATTGCCACCGCAAGGACTTCACTTCCACACTGGGCGAAGGTACCCCTCTGGGCTATTCCTCCTCCCTCACCCATTCCCATTGTTTCTCTACAGTCAACAACGTGAGTGCACTTTCCGATCATCTAATGCTCCTTTTTCCTTTTTATTATGGTGGCCCTTTCACTGAGCCGGGCGTTCTGGTCTGTAAGACCTATGAGTTCCTCCGGCACCTTATCAAGGTCCTCACCATACTTTATCTCATCCGTCACTGTCTTCTGCGTCCTTATATATTTTCCAGGAGTAACATCGTATCCAAAGGGCAGGAGATCCTCACAGACCCTTTTGATGTCAGTTATTGTATCCTCGTCCTCTATCTCAAGGAGTACTCGGCCTGTTTTCACCTGAAGCTCGAATTCCTGACCTTTAACGCTGATTATGCGTCTGTCAGGGTGGTCCTCTGGTGGCAGGCGCTGTCCATGTATCACCATTCTCTTAACGCCGCTGATGTCCTCAAGGCGGTTAAGGAGTTTCTCGGTGGTGTCAGCCCCTAGTAGCCGGTGTGGAAATATCTGAACGTCCATTGGTTTTTTGCCCCCAGTTCTGAGAGATTATTTAAATTTCGTTTTTAATCTCAGCTGCTGCCTCCACAACATATTTGAGTGGTTCTCGGAACTCGTCAACCTGGCTGAATACTTCTTTTATGAGTCCAGAGGTTGCTTCTGGGGAGAACATCTGGGTTCCTGCATCCAGTGCCATTGCAGCTGCCACACATGGTATGGCGAATCCTTTACTGTGCCTTGTAACGATGTGGTTTCCGTTGAAGATACCTGGTCCACCTCCACCGTAGATGGAGTGGCTGAAGAATGAAAATCCTACAGCGGTACCTTCCACTTTACCGAAGTCCACGCTTGGTAGTCCTGTTTCGAATTCTATGAGGTCGTTGTAGTAGAGCAGGGTTGATGATACACCCTGTGCTGCCCTTGCTGCACCCTGGTTAACCATTGTGGCTGCCATGAGTCCTGCTGCTGCATAGGCGTTCCACATTGCAAGGTCGTCTGTGCCGTAGACCTTGTAGTCTGTGAGTTCCTTCTCAACCTTTATGACACCATCTTCCAGGGCCCTTTCGACCAGGTCTGCTATGACTGAACCCACGGTACCTTCCTTACCGTTGGCCTTAACAAGGTCAAAGACCAGGTTGTCTGCGTTCATTCCCTGGTATGCAAGTCCAAGGAGGTGCATCCTCTCAAATGCTCCTACAGCGTCACCCATCTCAAACATTGCTGTCTGTTCGAGTATGGTTGATAGTGCTGCTGCCTGGAGTGTGTTTTTGAGTGTTGCTGCAACAACATGGTTCACCATGATGTTCCTCAGTGCGTATCCTGGGCCTTCCAGTTTCTGTGGAATGTCCAGCATTGTTGCTATGTTTGCCCCCATGTACTCCACAGACTGTGGGTATCTTCCCAGAACGGCTGCTTTAACCATGTTAGCATCGTACATGCTAACATCAAATTCGTTGATTATGGCCTGGACAAATGCTGTGGCGGTTACGAGTGGTGCTGCAGAGTATTCTGCTGCAACATCGAACCTCGCACTTGGGACCTGTACGAGTGCCCTTTTACCTCCACCGAGGAGCTCGACCTTTGTGTCGTCGTCCTCGGTCACCTGTATCATTTCCTTTGCAGCGGCTGCTATTGACTCGGCGTTCCCGACTATGTCGAGGTCGAGTTCACGGCCCATTATCTTACAGGCAGGTCCGCCGACCTTAGCTGTCTTCAGGGCGTTTTCTATACCTTCAAGGTTCACAGCCACTGTCCTCTTAATCCCCTGCACAATGCTTTTAATGGCGGGGTTTCTAAGTGGGCTCAGAGCTTCTAATGGCACCTGTTCTTCGACGAGGTTGCCTCTGTCGTCGTACAAGTCGACCTTATCCTCAAACTTCGCCATTTTTTCCCTCCTAACAATCAGTTCCGTATACTAGACATCCAAGACCCCCCTTTTTAGAAAAGGCAAGAAGGCCCTTGGAGGGTGTTAAAACACCCGTCTTAGTATACGATGCATATTTAACTTGATTATAATTAATTAAGATTTCTTTCTGAATCAAGTCGAAAGATTTATATGTAAAAACACCTTTTTTTAGGGTTTTCTGGATTTTTTATATGGTAGCGTTGATTTTTGTGATCATCACAGAGCAGGGTATCATCAGGCGGGAGTAATAATAATCATCCCCTGGTCACTCAGAGCCACCGCACCATGGGTCCGGAGCTGGTAATAAATTATATTTAGAGAGCTGCACAGAGAGAGTGACATGCAGATAATAGCTGATTTAGGTGGTATACCTGGAAAGGACTGCAGGGGATTCTGCAGGTACTGCTACTTCCGTAAAGTTGGTGAATTTGAAGCATTTGGGTGTAAAAACTGTTCACCAGGTAGGGTTGGATGTGAAACCTGTGGAAAGGGTGTTGCAGAGATTGGTAATGAATTTCTACCCCCATTCCTTGTCATGGGCAACGTGCAGACAACACTCATGATGGGAAATTTTCAGGATAAGGACCTGAAGATAAACATCAGCGGCGGAGGCGATGTGAGCTGCTACCCCCATCTTGAAGAACTCACAGGAGGTCTGGGTGAATTCGGAATCCCCATTCACCTCGGATACACCAGTGGAAAGGGTATCGATGACCCCGGAATCGCCTCAAGGCTCATTGAAAATGGTGTTGACGAGGTCACCTTCACCGTGTTCTCAGCAAACCCTGATCTGAGGCGTGAGTGGATGCGGGATAAAAACGCCTCCAGGGCCATCGAGGCCCTCAGGATATTCTGTGAATCCTGTGAGGTCCATGCAGCATCGGTGATAATACCAGGGGTAAACGATGGCGATGACCTCCTTGAAACATGCGCGAGACTCGAGGAGTGGGGTGCCACCGGTTTCATCATGATGAGATTCGCCAACTATGAACACCAGGGACTCATACTTGGAAATGAGCCCATCATTGAGGGCGTGGAGCCCCACACTGTTTCTGAATTTGAAGAACTTGTGAGGGCAATTGACCGGGAATTCAATCTCCGTGTGACCGGAACCCCTGTCTGTGACCCCCAGAACGGCACGCCATTTGTCCTTGCAGCTGATTCAAGCAGGGAATACCTTGAAATCCTCCCTGAGATTCAGGGCGAGGCCACCATAATCACCGGATCCATTTCAGCGCCCTACATAAGGAAGATAATACACAACCTGGGTGCCGCTGACCTTGTGAACGTCGTCGGTGTCAATAAGGACATAGCCTGCCTCATAACCCTCAGGGACCTTGAGGAGGTGGATCCCGGTGATCTGAGGGAAACAGTCATAATCCCTGGAAGGGCCTTTGTGCATGACATGCAGGCCAGGGAGGTTCTCAGCCGTGACGGTGTCGACCGGATCGTTGTGAGGGGTCCTGACAGGTTGACCGTTGATGGGGAGATGAGCGGCACCCTCTCAGAGTATGACGTGATCGAGAGGGAGATGGAAGCCTTCTATGAACTCATACAGGCAATAAATTTCTTTGGTGCTTCTGAATGAGTCATGTAACTGTTGTAACACCTGAGCACTACAATTACGGTTCAATGCTCATCGCAGGGGCCCTGAGGGACCTTGGACACAGGGTTGAAATCAGGAAGGGATTTGATGGTGTTAACTCAGGGATCGTATTCATAAGCCTTCAGTCCACCATCCACCTCCTGAGGTACAGGGATATTATTAATAATATGGGCGGCTTCAGGGTGGTGGGTGGCCCTGTCAGCATAGACCCTGAAATGGTATTCAGGTACCTCGATGTGGACCTCGTGGTGATGGGTGAGGGTGAGGACAAGGTCGGTGCTGTGATGGAACTTGCAGCTGGAAATTGTAAACCAGAGGATGTCCCCGGTGCAGCCTTCAGATCACCTGAGGGAATTGTGGTCATTGAATCATCACCCTGCCCCATGGAGAGGCCCCTCCCACTTGTTCCGGGTGACATCTCCCGGGAGGATATACGGGGTGCCAGTGTCTACATTGAAACCCACAGGGGCTGTCCAGGTAACTGCACCTTCTGTCAGGTCCCTGAATTCTTTGGCAGAAAGGTGAGGAGCAGGCCCCTTGAGGACATAATCAGGGAGGTCCGGGAACTGAAGGCATCTGGTGCCAGGAGGTTCGCCATAAGTGGAGGTACAGGCACCCTCTACGGCAGCAGCAAATTCAGGGGTATTGATGAGGACGCCTTCAGGGATCTCCTGAGGCGCATAAGTGAGGTCACAGGCAGGCGAAACCTCACCGTGCCCGATATAAGGGTCGATATGGTTAACCCGAAGATTCTTGAGGCAATATCAGAGTACACGAATGGATGGGTCTTCTATGGTATAGAATCAGGGAGCAGGAGGATGCTCAGGAAGATGAAAAAGGGCATAACCCCTGATCAGGTTGTTGAGGCTGTTGAACTTGCAAGGGAGTACAATCTAAGGGTTGCAGGGTCCTTCATCGTTGGTTATCCCGGTGAGGACGAGGAGGATTACAGGAAAACCATTGAACTTGCAGATGAACTCATGCTCGATGACTACTTCGTGAGCATTGCCGAGCCACTCCCAGGCACTGAACTCGGTGAGGAGGTCAGAAAACTCCCTGAGGATGAAAACCCGGTCTTCATGAGGTCAGATGAAAGGCGATTTGATAGTGTGGCAGAGGAGAGAGCATTCAATTTACTCCTGGAATCCTATGTATTCCGGAGTGTGCCGGTTCCCATGACGTCCAGGCTTTTAAAATCAATAACTGAGGAGGTCCGTCAGCAGCAGGAGCATATAAGAACCGTTACCTGGATGCTCCAGGGAAAGCTGTGATAGGGTGACCCCTCCAGAGCATCACTCTGAAAATTTTAGGGATGCCTTTCTAATGACCTCCTCAAGGGATGCTCCTTCAGGAGGTACTGTTCCAAGGAGATAATCTGAAAAAAGAAGTTTTGGACCATCTGATAGTTTTTCAATCACCAGAACATCAATATCTCTGCTCTTCAGAAGTTCAGCAGCTCGAATCCCCCTCTTTGTTTTAAGGGATTTCCCTGGATTTTCAATTATCCTGTAATCAAGTATCTCGCCCTTCCGGGTTCTTGCAATAAGGAAGAAGTTCGCCCTTCCAAAGTGGGTGCTGATTGTGGAGTTCATTCCCTGATCATCTGCGAGTGGCACCGCAACCACAACTTCCTCCTTTTTAACTGTTTCGGGCTGGACCGTAAGGTGGTCAATGGATGGGACTGTCTCCTTAACCTTAGAGTTTATCTGAGAAATGATTCTCTCTATTTCATCTACCGGCAGCCCCCTTTCAAGTTCAATATGGAGTTCACCAAAGAGGTAGGGTCCAGATCTTCTTATTCTAATCTCATGAACCCCCTCAACACGCGGGACCGATAAGACTGTCTTTTTTATGATTTCCATTGAATCCGTGTCAATACATGCATCAAGGAGGGTTAGGACGTCATATTTTGCAAGCCGGATACCGATATAAATTATCACCATGGATATAATTACTCCAGCGATACCCTGGAAACCATGAAGACCCATGTACTCCCCCAGGATCCCGATGAAGACGATTGCAGAGGATATGACATCCACGTAGCTATGCTTTCCATCGTTCAGGAGGGCTGTTGAACCGATTCTCCTCCCGACCCTCACCTTATAAAATGCAATGGCATAGGAGACTCCAATTGATATCAAACTCACTGCAAGGCTTGCCGTGGCCATGGAAACCTCTGAAACTGGATTTGAAATGTAGATAATGGAGTCCCATGTTATCTCAAGACCCGTTATGATGATCAGCACTGAAACGAGGAGAGAGACAAGGGTTTCAATTCTATGGTATCCATAGGGAAATAGTTCATCAGGTTTTCTCTGTGAGAGCTTAAGGCCAATGAATACGGCTGCTGATGAGAAGACATCCGCAAAGGAATGTATAGCGTCTGCTATCAGAGCTATATTTCCAGATAGATAACCGGTAAACCCCTTTATAACCACTAAAATCATGTTGATGATTACCGAATACCTGGAAGCGATTTCTCCCTCCTTGAGTGGTGCTTCATCATTCCCTTTCATGTCAATCCAGCCCCATATTTAGCATTAGCTCCTCAACAATCCCCCTAAATAGCTTTTTAAGGTGGGGATTGCAGATTACTGCGGGTAATCCGTTAACCAGAGCATCGGTAAATGCCAAATCGTAGGGTATCCTTCCCATGATTGGTATCTCATTCCTATCTGCAAGATCTTCTATATCAGCTGCGATCTCATGATTTAAATCGTATTTATTGATTATTATGGAGTGTGGGATCCCAAAATGCCTTACAAGCTCTATTGCACGTTTAGAGTCATTTATAGCTGCCTTTGTAGGTTCCGTTATTATAATGGCCCGGTCGCATCCCTTAACTGATGATACCACAGGGCAGCCAATACCTGCTGCTGAATCCAGAAGAGCCAGATCCAGGCCCTCCACTCTTCCAATTTCAGATACCTTCCCCCTCAGAGAATCCACAATCTTTCCTGAGCCTCTCTCACCAATTTTAAGATGACCGGATACTACACCGAATCCATAATCAGACCTGAAATAGCAAATCTTTCCTGTATCAACTTCTTTGATGTCTATCGCCCTATCAGGGCATATATATTCACATGCTCCGCATCCTTCACAGAGAAATTCATTTATTTCAGGTTTTGAGTTCCTAGCACTCCATTTTATTGCATTGAATCTGCATACCCTCACGCATTTCTTTCTTGATTTACATCTTTCAGCCACTAAAAATGCCTTTTCAGAGGCCCTTATGGTTTCGCACTCCACATCCCCTGAAGATCCCAGGATGAGGGCCAGATTGGGTGCGTCCACATCACAGTCTCCAACGATTATTTCCAACCTATCAGCGAGTAAAACAGCCATTGAAGCCACTATGCTGCTCTTTCCAGCCCCACCCTTTCCTGAGAGGATGCATACCTCCTTCACATTAACACCTCTGCATCTCAAGTAACTCTACAACAGCAGCTATTCCTGGAACCTTAAGGGGTTCACCCGCTGAATAGGCCTCCATTACATCCCTAGAATATTCTATTTCAGCCACAATGGGCCTCCCTGTTTCTCTGGAAACCTCGAGTACCGGGTCTGCGTTACCAATGCCTGCACGGTTGAGGATGATGTTCGATGTTACGCCAAGCCTCTCAAGTAGCTCAAGTATCAGTTTTAGGTCATGACTCCCAAAGGGTGTTGGCTCTGTCACAGCAAAGGCAAGGTGAGCGCCCATGATGGCATGTATAACATTACAGTGGACCCCTGCTGCCGTGTCAATGATTATGAAGTCCATATCATGGTGCTCCCTCGCATTTTTCATGAGTGAATCCACCAGGCGTGCACTTGATTCTATATTCACAGTTGTTTCCCCGGAGAGTAACCTGAAATTTCTTCTAATTTTCTCATCATAATTTTCAGGGAGTTTGCCATCATAAAGGAAGCCTGCGACCATCTCCTCCTCCTTTATTGCATTATTTCTGCATGCAAGACTGCAGGTCCCGCAGCCACTGCATCTATCCCTGACAAGAATTGGGTGCCTGCCCTCCACAAATACGATTGCATTTTTTCTGCACACCTCTGAACATTTACCGCACATGGAGCAGGCTGAAAAATCAAAGGATGGTATCTGAAGAGTTACCTCATCTGTTTTTCTTCTCTGGGCGGACAGGATGATGTGGTCATCTGGACACTCAACATCTGTGTCTACCAGCAGCACCCTGAATTTATCGGCAAGGGCGATGGCGAGAGAACATGCTATGGTTGATTTTCCTGTTCCTCCCTTTCCCCCTGTTATTGCTACCATTAAGGGCTTCATCGAAACACCGGCTCATCGTGGATTTAGTGTCTATCTTCCTCTCCTGCCCCGGCCACTGCCTGCTGAGCGTATCTCCTCAAGATTTCCCTCTGTGAAGAGCCTGATATTATCCTCAACTGATGCACCTGTTGCCCTGTAAATTTTTATGCCAAGTTCATTCAGAACCTCAAATGCATTTGGGCCTGGTGAAGAAGCTATAACTGCTTCCACGCCACTATTTGCAATTATCTGGGCGGTCCTTATACCTGCTCCCCCTGAAGCTGATGCTGAAGGGTTCTCGATGACTTCAGAGGATTCTATATTACCATCCTTTATTTCAACAATCATGAAATAGGGGGCTCTCCCAAAAAATCTACTGACCTCTGATCCCAGATCGGGTCCAGAGGACGCTATTGCTATCTTCATTAATTAACACCACCATCTTTGAGGTATTTCTCCACTTTATTGAATATCTTCACCATCCCGGTGTTGATGTATGAACTGGCTGATGATTTATCCCCGGATATACCTTTTTCAAAGGGAATTCCACCCAGAAACTGGAGATCAAATTTGTTTGCAAGATATTTTCCACCATCTTTACCGAATAGAAATATCCTTTTGCCACATTCCGGACACTGGAGATATGACATGTTCTCTATGATTCCCATGATAGGGATCTTCAGCTGATTAACCATGTTGATACATTTTTCAACGTCATGGACTGAAACTTCCTGGGCGGTTGTAACTATAATCACGCCGTCAATGGCAGGGATTGACTGAAGAACCGTTAGTGGCTCATCACCTGTTCCAGGGGGGTTATCCACAATTAAAACGTCGATACCCTCCCAGTTAACATCTGAAAGTAGCTGTCTGATGGCCCCTGTCTTTTTTGGTCCCCTCCATATGACCGGTGTGTCCTCTGATGGGAGGAAAAACTCTATGGACATTACAGTTGCACCCACCGGGGTGGGTATGGGGTTTATAAGATTTCCTGTTAGGGTGATCTCTGGTTCCCTGACACGCATCATCTTCGGGATATCGGGTCCATGAACATCTGCATCCAGTACACATACCCGGTAACCATTTCTGGTAAACTCTTCGGCAAGTTTTACTGTGACTGTGGACTTCCCAACACCCCCTTTTCCACTCATGACAACGATTTTATGTTTTATTGTGGACATTGCCCTCGAAATTCTCACATCCTGTTCCATGATAGCCAGCTTTTGAGCATCCTCATTATTCATACCATACCTCAATGCCGTCCTTTACATGGATTTGTAGCGCCGGTAAGCTCACCCCTTTTAAGCATGTTGAGTGTTTCAGCCACTGTTCCCCTGGCACCCATCAGAACATCAACTCCATGGGTTCTGAGAAGATTAATGGCCTTTGAGCCAATATTTGCGCATATTAGGATATCTGCGTCGGAATTTACAGCGATCTCTGCAGGTGTTAGTCCTCCTCCACTGTGCCTTCCCCCTATCTTTATTATTTCCAGTTCATTGATTTCGTCATCATAAAAAGCAAATAGGGGCGTTTTTCCAAAGTGTTCTGAGACCTCTGAATCCATGCCCCTTTCTTCTGTTACTGGAATGCATATTTTCATTTGATGGTCCTCCATTCAGTCGGCTCCACACATTGGTGCTCCGCACTCAGGACACCTCTGTGTTCTGCAGGGCACGCCTGGTGTTTTCGGTGCCTCGTATCCACATTCAATGCATTTGCAAACCCTTGGAGCTCCTCTTCCAGCGCCAAAGCCCCTTCCAAAGCCGGCTCTACCAGCCCTTGGTAGTGTTTCAGCTGATACAACAGTTATGTTCTCTGAACCGCAGTCCGGACATTTTTTGTATTCCTTTTCCGGTGAGATCCATTCGAACTGGCAGTCCATGCATTTGTATCTTCTTCTGTCTGTGATATAATCACCTCCCTTCAAGATTATTGGTCTGCCCTCGACCAGAGCCGCTGCTATCTTACCCCGTGCTGATGTCAGGGTTCTGTGGAATGTTGGCTGTGATATTCCCATGATCTCAGCGGCCTTTTTCTGTTTGATGTCATGGTAGTCCCTCAGCCTTATTGCCTCAAATTCATCGAGGGTTATCTCAACCACTGGCTCCTCATCACTGGCTTCCGGAGAAAATGTGACCACACGGGGTTCTCCCAGAATCCTTCTGAATCTTCTTGGTCTAGGCATGTTTTGAATATATATTCAAAACTTGTATATATAGTTTTGTGCAAGTACTCTTAGATGAGAACCCCATGATTTGTCTCCAGAAAAAAGCGTCTCAGATTCTCCCATCATTATAATCTGCCGTTGCAGGAACCAGATCAATTACAGTTACCTCACAGGATGATCCGAGACGTACAGGCGGCCCCCAGGTACCTGTACCCTCCGAAACATAGAGGAACCTCCCTGAATCAGAATAAAGACCCCTTAGAAATGGGAACATAAGTCCCACGATAATGTTGAAGGGATAGAACTGTCCACCGTGGGTGTGGCCAGAGAGCTGAAGGTCAATACCGCGCTCCCTGGCATCCCCCCAGTCCACAGGCAGATGATGGAGAAGCAGTGCTGGCCTATCCCCATCAAAATCGAGCATGTCAAGTATGGCTGGAAGTGAATGCCTCTCCATTGAGTAACCAACACCTATTATCTGTATACCCTCAAAATCAATCACGGACTGATCAATGCACCTTATGCCTGCATCAGAAACAGTTGACCTGAAGTCACCTGAATAAATATCATGATTGCCTGAAACAAAAAATATGGGTGCTCCTGTTTCAAGGGATGATAGAACCCTGGAATCCACGGGCCTTGACCCGTCGAGAAGGTCCCCTGTTATTAAAACCGCTGCAGGTTCAGCCCTCCTGACAGCCCCTGAGACCTCTTTAAGGAAACCAGCAGAGCGTACCGTTCCCAGGTGAATGTCAGACAGCTGGACGAACCTCACCCTCCTCTCAACAGGAAAGGGGATCTCAAGATGCTTAACCTCAATTTTTCTGGCCCTGAATACGCCATATGAGACACTGAGTGCAGCCAATGATACTGCCAGGATCCTCAACCATGGAAGGTCCATGAAAAACCATATAAACTGAACCAGGGCCCAGCCCATGAGGAGATAGATCAGAAAGACCAGCCACAACATTGAAAAAATGTAGGTGGCCCTGGAAATGGGATTCGGCCTTGCCCTCTCAAACAGGATTGATGCCGGGAGAAGGATGGTCAGGGGGATGCTGATAAACTCCACTCCAAGAAATTCCAGAGCAAGGCTGTTTAGAAGGTAATAGGCAAGTGTGATGAAGGTGAGGAAAACAGAAACCTGGAGCTCCCTCTTCATGGAATCACTGAACCATTGACATGGCTGAAGCGCCCTATGTTCATTGAATCACTGAATTATTGAACTCTCAGGGAGGAGCTTCACAAGGATGTAGTCATACATCATGGACTTCCTGATCTCGGAGATATCACCCAGGCGGTAATCAGATACCCTCACCTCGGCTATCTCCTCATGGTGGCGGTCATAGTTGAGTTTGACACGGACACCATCAAGCTGACTGGTGACAGGTGTGGGTGAGTACACCTCCTCTATGGCAGGCACCTGGTTTTCTATCTCGCTCTTCACAAGTATGGATGGGACCAGAGGGGGATCAGCAGCCATATCGCGCCTTCTCTGATCAAGGAGTCCCTCAACAACCTCCACAAGCTTCCTGAGGGCCCTTATATCCTCTCCCCTCTTCAACCTCCTGGGTATTCTTCCCAGTCCTCCAACGTAGGCGTCTGCACCTGGAAGATCCCTGAGGTCAATCTCCTCGGGGGAGCCGGTTACAACCACCGGGATCTTTATGTCACTGAAGAGGTGGACCTTGTCCTTTATGCACTGCTCAAAGCTCCCCAGGGCGAAAACTGCGAGGTCATGCTCCTCTATGAGCCTCTTCTCATCCTCAGATATTCTTGAGATGCCCTTACCCGCGCCACGGGCGAGTCCTATCATGTTATCCTTGGCACCGTACCTCCTGAGGTACTCTGATATGTCACATGCAGAGTGGGGTAGGTGGTGCCTTGCCAGGGTCGGAGAGACAATGGCTATCTCGGTACCGGCCATGGGGGCCACCTTGATCTTCCCCAGGAGCTCCCTGGCCTTCTCCCTGACCTTATCCACATCCTCTATCGGGACCGCCAGGGTGAGTATCAGGTCCATCTGAAGCATGTTCTCCTGGAGCACAAAGCCCCCCAGGTCCTCAATAAGTTCCTTCATCTCCTCATGGCGGTGCACACCGCCCTGATACGTTAAGGTTTCATACATAGTTTCCTCTCCAGATACCTGTACCTGAATAGAGCCCTCTTAACAGGGTCCAGGGGGAGGTTCCTGTGTGAGGGCACCCTTATACAGTCAAGTTCCATGTAGTCGGGACATACTGTGAAGTCAGCAGCCCCCTCCACCACACTGAAGCCCATGTCCTCCACGATCTCCCTTAAAAAATTTGAATAAACCCTTACTTTTATTTTGCTGTTCCTCTCCCTGAGCCGTGAGGGGTCATGCCACCAGGGAGAGCAGACCTCAAAGTCAATCTCATCGGTTGAGGAATACTTGAGGCTTTCAGGGTCCATTGCATGGATGGTTTTAAAGACAAGGTCCACTGCCTCCCTTATCTGGGGGAATGTGTTGAGTCTGAGTTTAATGGCCCCCTCCACGGGTGTCTCAGAGAGTACAAAGGCAATATCTGCATCCTCGTCCTCAGGGGTCCTGCTAACCCTGTACCCCCTGACACCAGCAATCCTCAGTATCCCCTCACACATGGGTGTTGTGACGATCCTCATGAATTCACCCACAAGCCTATATATCTCATCAATAAATTTCTCTATAAATTATTATATAAGGTGTGCTGATGAACTGAAGGTGTAGCAATGAGGATAAGGCTAAGCTTTGAAAGACAGGAAGGCAGTGGACTGTGCATAATGGTGGATCTCCTCAGGGCGAGTGCAACCATCACAGCAGCCCTTGACCAGTTCAGGGAGGTGATCCCTGTTGCTGACATCGAAGAGGCCGTTAAGTACTCAAGGAAGGGCTACCCGGTCGCGGGGGAACGCGGAGGTGAGACCGTCCCCGGCTTCATAGCCAATTCCCCAATTGAAGTTAAAAATTACAGTGGAGATGCGCTGGTGCTCACCACCAGCAACGGCACAAGGATCCTTGAATCCGTTAAATCACATGCCCTTGTGGGGTGTCTCAACAACCTGGATGCAGTGGCTGAGGCTGCAAGGGAACTTTCAGATGAAGTTGAGGTGGTTATGGCCGGTGTTAATGGGAGATTTGCCATAGAGGACTTCCTCTGCGCCGGTGAAATAATAGCAGCCATCGATGGTGAAATGGACGAATATGCAGAGGCCTCTGTACTCGCAGTTCAGGACAGATCCCTGGTTGATGACGCCATCCGCAGATCCAGATCAGCTGAAAGGCTGGAAGGGCTTGGATTCAGGGATGACATTGAGTACTGCATCAGGAGGAACATAACAGGGAACGTTCCAGTCTACCGTGATGGGACAGTAAAACTCATGGAGGAAATCCGGAGGCTGCATTGAAGATGAAGGAACTCAGGATCATAGGAACCGCACACGTATCAAGTGAAAGTATAGAGGAGGTCAGAAGGACCATCCTTGAGATGGAACCAGACGTCGTTGCAGTTGAACTGGACCCCGAGAGATACCGCAGGCTCATGGATGAAAAACTCGGGGTTCAGAGGGATGAACCATCCTTTCGGGAAGCCCTGCGCCATGGAAACATTGGAGTGATCCTTGCGGGCTGGTTCTTAACCTACTTCCAGCGGAAGGTTGGTGAGGACCTCGGCGTAAAACCCGGCTCAGAGATGCTGGCAGCCATAGAGGCCGCCCATGAGGTGGGGGCGGGCCTTGCACTCATCGACCGTGACATCGGACTGACCATGCAGAGGGCAATTAAATCCATGGGGAGGATGGAAAAACTCAGGTTCTTCGCAGGGATAATAAGATCATTCCTCTGGAAGGATGACCCGAAGGACATCGAGGACCTCAAAAGTGATGACACCCTCCTTGAGGTTATGGAGGAGTTCAGGAAGATCTCCCCGGCAGCCTACCGCGTCCTCGTTGAGGAGAGGGATGCCTTCATGGCCCACAGACTGCTCTCAATCGAGGAGGACAGGGTGGTGGCTGTTGTGGGCGCCGGTCACCGCAGGGGCATAGAGGAGCACCTCCAGAACCCCCAGGAACTACCACCCCTCGATGAACTCATGAAGATACCCCGCTGACATATACTCAAATGCGCAGTAGAGATCATACTGAAGGAAAAAATCATTAATTAATGACCCCCCATAAATGTAAACAAGAAGCTGCAGTGTGATAGGATGTACATAATATTCCGATGCGACTGTGGAAGGGCCCTCTACTCAAGGGAGGGTGCGAAGACCCGGAAATGCGTCTGCGGGAGAACCGTGAATGTCAAAGATAGGCGCATATTTGGAAGGGCCGATGACTTCGAGGAAGCATCAGAACTGGTAAGAAAACTGCAGGAAGAAAAATATGGCTCCTGCCATTTCGCAAATCCATCAAAAAGGGAATAGATTCAGAGATATGATAGAAGACCTCAGATCATTCACATCCCCTGGCGAGAGAAGGAACATAGAATTCAAGAAGGCCCTCTCAGCCAGGTATCACCTCAAGATGGACCGTAAGAAGGGCCTCATATCCCAGATGAAGTACCGTATGGAGCGGGGTAACGGTAGGGCAGTGTACCTGCTGGGTGTGGAGGACAGCGGTGAACCGGTCGGCCTCCCTGCTGATAAACTGGATGAGTCAGTTGAGGTCCTCAGAACCCTCAGCAGTGAGATAGGTGCTGTTGTGGAGGAGGTTAACCTCCATGAGGGTACAGAGGGCATGGTGGCGGAGGTCATAATCTCAAGGAAGACGAAGACAGCGAGGGAGCACCTCCTCGTGGGGGTCGCCGGCCACGTGGACCACGGTAAGAGCACACTCCTCGGGACCCTCACAACAGGCACACCTGATGATGGGAGCGGTAAGACCAGGATATTCCTTGATGTGCAGAAGCATGAAATAGAGAGGGGTCTATCGGCTGATCTATCCTTCGCCATCTACGGCTTCAGGAACGGCAGTGTTATGAGGCTCAAGAACCCCCTTGACAGGAAGGAGAAATCACGCCTCATGGACGAGGCCGACAGGGTCATATCCTTCGTTGACACCGTCGGCCATGAGCCCTGGCTTCGAACAACCATAAGGGGGATTGTGGGTCAGAGGCTCGACTACGGACTCCTCACAGTGGCAGCCGATGAGGGGCCTACACACATAACAAGGGAGCACCTCG
This sequence comes from Methanothermobacter sp. CaT2, assembly GCF_000828575.1. Lineage (GTDB taxonomy): Archaea > Methanobacteriota > Methanobacteria > Methanobacteriales > Methanothermobacteraceae > Methanothermobacter. The sequence continues at coordinate 1,072,619 of NZ_AP011952.1, forward strand.
GTATAATGATCGCAATGGAGCTCCCGGTAATCGTGGTCCTCACAAAGTGTGATATGGCCACAGATGAGAACAGGAGAAGTGTGAGGGAGAAGATATCTGAACTGCTTAAACTGGTTGGCAGGATCCCCTTCCATGTTAAGAGCCGGGACGCTGCAGCCGGGATAGCCGGTAAGATGAACCAGCACATAGTCCCCATAATCGAGACCTCCTCGGTTACAGGGGAGGGTCTTGAAATCCTTGATGAACTCTTCCTCAATCTCAGGGTCCGTCGCGATGTTAACGGGGATGAAGAGCCATTCCTCATGTACATAGACAAGATATACACCATCAGAGGCGTTGGTACCGTTGTCAGCGGGACAATCCAGCAGGGACTTGTCAGAAAGGGTGACACCCTCCTCCTGGGGCCCCTAAAGACAGGGAAATTCCGGGAGGTCACCGTCAAATCAATAGAGATGCACCACTACAGGATAGGCTGTGCAGAACCAGGCCACATCGTCGGCATATCCATATCCGGGGCCTCCCCTGACGAGATAGAGAGGGGTATGATACTGGCACACCCTGACTATGACCCCGAGGCTGTGAGGGAATTCGAGGCAGAGGTTGCCATACTGGTGCATCCGACAACCATAAAGGCTGGTTATGAGAGTGTGACCCACATTGAAACCATAGCCGAGACAACCGTTCTTGAGCCCCTTGACTCTGATTTCATGTCTGCAGGTGACAGGGGTAGGGTGAGGATGAGGTTCAAGTACAGGCCCCACCATGTGAGGGAGGGTCAGAAGATAATCTTCCGTGAGGGAAGGAGCAAGGGCATAGGTTCTGTGACAAGGATCCTGGGATAACGCCCCACGCGACACAGCAGAGTACCACACTGATAGAATAAATCAGAAAACACGCGGCACAATACCATGCGCTTTAATCAGCTTTTTATGAGTTCCAGGAACTCGCAGGCCTTACACTTATCCCCTGATGAAGGTTCCCCGCACCTCAGGCATTCCCTGAGGCCCTCGGTTTCACTGAGGGGCAGGAAGGTCCTGCTGAGTGATTCCATCACCCTTAACTTCACACCCTGCTCTTCTGATTCAAGATGGTTGAGGAAGTCCCTTATCCTTGACCTCATGGAGAGGTCAGAGTAGGGACAGGAGTCAAGGTGGACCTTCACATCATTGAGAACAGCCCACAGCCTCACATCACTCTCAGGCGTGCTCCAGAGGGGTTTTATGCGCGGCACCATTGCCCGGTGTATCCTCTGAAGTTCTGGACCGAATTTTGAGAATTTCCGCACATCACCCCTTGCGAGGCTCATGATGAAGGACTGGATCTCATCATCCATGTTGTGGCCCGTTGCAATCTTTGAGGCACCTATCTCACGTGCCGTCCTGTTGAGTATCCATCGCCTGAAGACACCGCAGGGTATGCAGGGGCTGCTGAATCTATCAGTTACCCTGTCCAGTTCAAAATTGAATTCGTCCCTGAATGACCTCTCTATGAGTTCGACTCCAAGGAGTTCTGCGTTCTCCCTTGCCACCATAACACCCTCACTGCGGTAGCCCCCTATCCCCTCGTCGACGGTTATGGCTGTGAGCTCAAAATCAAGGTCACTCCTGAGATCTGAGAGGGCGTGCAGTGTCAGTACACTGTCCTTTCCGCCTGAGAGTGCTACTGCAATATGTTCACCGGGTTTTATGAGTTCATGACCCTCTATAAGTCCCCTGATCCTTCCCATGATTCTGTGATTGAATTCCTGAACATCCATGAAACCCTATATATAAATGAGGGGACATATAATTAATCATGATTACCGCAGAACTCACCGTGATACCCCTGGGTACATGCAGCACCTCCCTCAGCAGCTATGTGGCAGCTGCCGTCGAAGCCCTCAAGAAGCTGAATGTGAGGTATGAGATCTCAGGAATGGGGACACTGCTTGAGGCTGAAGACCTTGATGAACTCATGGAGGCTGTCAAGGCCGCACATGAGGCAGTCCTCCAGGCGGGTTCAGATAGGGTCTACACAACCCTCAAGATCGATGATAGAAGGGATGCCGACAGGGGTTTAAGGGATAAGGTTGAATCTGTGAAGGAAAAGATTTAGGGCCCTGGACATATCACAGGTTCATAATTTTATATAAGGCCGATTGTGCCAGCATTGCTCCATCAAATGGTGCCCTTTCAGAGGTATCCAGCGCCCTAATCTGAGAACGGGAATTTCCTGGAAGCAAATCTTACCCATTCCAGGAGCTGATACTGACCTTGAATAAAAAATTTTTGTGTTTTACTCAATCCAGCCCACAGCGGCATGAAGGAATTAAAGCAGCTCAGGGCCACGGTTTACTCAAAGAATTCCCTGACCGTGTCTGCGACCGTCTCAAGCTCCTCACTGGTTAGGGCAGGGTGTACCGGTATTGAGAGGACCTCCGCTGCAGCCGCCTCACTCACCGGGCATCTGGCATCAAAGCCCATTCTCTGGTACAGTTCCTGCCTGTAGATTGGTCTGGGATAGTGGATGCCTGTACCCACACCCCTCTCATTGAGGAAGCCCATGAGTTCATCCCTTGAGCCCGGAACCCGCAGGGTGTACTGGTGAAAGACGTGCCTGACCCCCGCTGCAATGTGGGGTGTTGATACTCCCTCAAGGTCCCCCAGCTGGGATGTGAGGTAAGCTGCATTTTCAATTCGCCTGCTGTTGAACTCCTCGAGTTTTCCGAGCTGGGCTATCCCGATGGCGGCTGAGATGTCGGTCATGCGGAAGTTGTATCCCAGGTATGTGTGCCTGTAGCGTTCTGTCTCCCCATGGGCCCTGAGTATACGTGCCATCTCAGCTATCTCATCGTCATCAGTTGTTATGATTCCGCCCTCACCTGTTGTGATGTTCTTTGTGGGGTAGAAGCTGAAACAGGCGGCATCGCCCATGGAACCGACTTTCCTTCCATGGTACTCTGCTCCGTGGGCCTGTGCAGCATCCTCAATGACCAGGATGTCGTGGTCAGCTGCAAGGTCCATTATGGGGTCCATGTCTGCGGGCTGGCCATAGAGGTGGACCGGTATTATCGCCCTTGTGCTGGGTGTTATGAGTTCCTCTATCCTCTCAGGATCTATATTATATGTCAGGGGGTCTATATCTGCGAATACTGGTGTGGCTCCGACGTAGAGGGCTGCGTTTGCTGTTGCAGCGAAACTGAAGGGAGTTGTTATTACCTCATCCCCCTTTCCAACTCCAGCGGCGAGGAGGGCCAGATGAAGGGCTGTTGTCCCTGAACTCGTTGCAACTGCATGCTCTGTTCCTACATAGGCCGCAAATTTCTCCTCGAATTCAGCCACCCTGGGTCCCTGCGCGATAAAACCCGACTTAAGTACCTTTATGACTTCCTGAATTTCCTCTTCATCGATTATTGGAGTAGCAACCGGTATCATTTGAACACCCGAATGAAAGTTAACTGGTTTAACTATATCGTGCTGGCACTTAAAAATTGATGCCCGTCCCCCCGTGCAGAAAAATCAATAAAGTTGAGGTGGGAGAGATGCCGGCCTTTAATGTTCCCTGAAGGGACGTTGCCGGCTTTAACAGTGAATCACCGGAATATCCTGCCTAAATCCTGGTATCGGCCCCTGAAGAGTATTAGGACAAGGAGTGCTGAAGCCAGGAGGAGGGTCAGGGGAGCTGTGTAGGGGTCTGAGGGGCTCACCATGAGGGATGGGAGGTTCCCCAGACCGGCGTCAGGGGAGCTGTGTATGACACTCACATAGAGATTGTTTGCAATGTGGACGCCCATGGCCATCTCCACGCCATCATCTGCCAGCGTCACCAGTGCAAGCACAAGTCCTATGATGAAGGTGCTGACAGTTATTGAAAGGCTCATGCTAAGTGTCGCGCCGTTCCACCAGTGAAGGACCGAGAATATCGCTGAATTGATGATTATGAGCGGCACCGGCCTCTTTATGACAGACCAGATACCCTGCATCAGGTAGCCCCTGAAGAATATCTCCTCAAAGGATGCCTGGACCGGGAAGGCCAGTATGGAGAGGATTAGCAGCCACCAGAACCCTGAACCAAAATTGAATCTGACCCCTGATGGGTCAGCAAGGACCGATACCAGATCAAGCACACCAACTATGAGGAACCATGTGCCCGCGCCCCTCAGGATCCTCCGCCAGTCAAGGTATCCCCTCGAATTAACTGCAGATATGAAATCCCTCTGGTGAATGAACTTCAGTCCAACATAGAGGAAGAACATTGAAGCTGAAAACCCTATGGCCACCATTATGAGGAGGGTGGGGCCGCTGAAGGATGACAGGTCCCCCAGCGCCCCAGCACCACCCTTAAGTAGCAGGACGGCTGCGATGATGACACCCAGTATTAGGCCGGCTCCAACATTGGATGCCACGAAGCTCATAAATACGGTCATCACATATCTCCATGCATCATTCCTTCCCAGGTATACGTTGTTCAGAAAATCCTCCATCCATCACCAGCTCCGATCCCTTACCTGATGACCATGAGTCTTTTTAATAAATTACTGGTCATGTATCACACTAATCATCCGGCATTAATAAATATTTTGAAGTGGGAGTGTTGAATTATGATAACGGTAAATGAGGGTTCAGTCACCATAAGGGTTCCTGATTTCAGTAAGGTCTCGGCCAGGGCACCTGTATTCTACAACCCTGCCATGGAGTTCAACAGGGATGTGTCAGTGGTCGCGCTCCAGGTTTTCCAGAGACTCCTCGGTGGGGAGATTAGCGTTGCAGACACCTTCTCAGGGAGCGGTATAAGGGCCATAAGGTATCTGGTTGAGGTTGAAGGAGTCTCTGAGGCCTTTGCAAATGACATAAACCCGCTTGCAGTTGAATGCATAAAAAATAACTCAGTGATAAACTCGGTGTCCCCTGAGGTCAGCAGAGAGGATGCCAGCATCTTCCTCAGGAGTAACCATGGCCGCTTTGATGTTATAGACATCGACCCCTTCGGGACCCCTGCACCCTTCATGGACTCTGCGGCGGCTTCTGCAAGGAACAATTCACTCCTTGCTGTTACAGCCACCGACACCTCAAGCCTCTGCGGCACCTACATAAAGCCCTGCCTGAGGAAGTACTCCTCAAGGCCCCTTAAAACAGAGTACTGCCATGAGACGGGACTAAGGATACTCGCAGGCTTCACAGCCATGAACCTTGCAAGGTACAGGAAGGCTGCCTCGGTACTCCTCTCCCACAGCAGCCAGCACTACATGAGGCTATACATCCACGTGAGGAGGGGTGCCAGAAGGGCCGATGAATCCATCAGGAATATCGGATTCATGCTTCACTGCTTCAGATGCCTTCACCATGAACACGTGAAGGGATTTGCGCCCCTGAAACGTGAGTGCCCCCACTGCGGTGCCGAAATGGAGGCGGCCGGTCCCCTCTGGGTCGGTGATATCCAGGACAGGAAATTCATCGGTGAGATGATAGGGGAGGTTGAGAACAAGGAACTCAACACGGCCGGAGATGTCCTTAAACTTCTGAAGGGATGTCTTGATGAAGCAGGGATGCCCCCTGGATTCTATGATATCCATGAGGTCTGCAGTAAGCTTGGAAGGAGTGCACCACCCCTGAGGGATGTTATGGATGGTCTTGAGGCGGCCGGTTTCAGGGTTTCAAGGACCCATATAAGGCCGACGGGTATAAGGACCGACGCCGGTATAGGGGAGATTGAGGAGGTCCTGGCAGGACTCATGCCGGAATAGAAGTTGGGGGAGTTGAAGCAGTACTCACCCCCGGCTCTCGATCATTCATAGTTGAGCATGTTATGGGTGTAGTAATACTGCAGTGACCTTGCATTCCTGATCTCAAAGTTCCTGTAGGGGTTGTTGAGGTAGGGAAAGATCATTCCCTTCAAGCAGTAGAGGTATGCTCCAATGGGGCCATACTCATTCCTGGCAATTTTATAGTAGAGGGGGAATCCACAGCCCTGGTTTATGAATATCTCACCCTGCCTGACCGTGCCGTGGTATACGAGGGGTATGGGCCCCTCCTGACCGTGCTCAGCCGCCCTCTCCTTTATGTATGCAAGGGCCTCGTCCAGTGTTCCGAATTCCCTTCCATCTGAACGGTAGGTCCACTTATCGTCAGGTATGCCGTATATTCCCTCCTGCCATACCTCTGTCCAGTTTATGCCCGGCGTGTACTGCTTCTTTTCAACGTAGGCGAGTTCAAGGATGTAAACGTCGCCCTCCATGTAGCAGCGGTAATTGGAGCTTCCGCCGTAATGGACCACCAGAATGCACTTCGATCCCCTTTCACGGGCATAGTCTGCCAGTAGTTTTGAGTGTATATGACCTGGGTACATATCTGGATTTGCAATTTTAACAAATGCGAGCCTTCCCAGGGGCTCAAAGTCCCCCTGTGTCCCTGTAAAGTAAAGGTAACCCCCGGCGATTACCAGTAAAGCTATGATGAGTATCCCCTTCTTCATCAGTTCACCTGCTCGAGATATTATTAACTTTGTAGCGATTTATATCTTTCTCTAAACAGATTAGGCAGTTTTATATGTGACTATTTATATAGTTTTACCTGCGGGAATCCGCGGAGGTGTGAAAGATATGGATATAGGTGAAATTGTAAATGATGCCATAAGGTACCCCTCCAGTGACTGGAAGAAGGTCATAATACTGGGTGTCCTTATAATAGCCAGTATTCTAATTTTACCCGTCTTCCTGGTCATGGGGTACGGTTTCAGGGCGCTGAAGGCCTCAATAGCTGGCTTCGATGAACTGCCTGAATTCGATGAATGGGGAGAAATGTTCGTCGATGGGCTCAAGGTATTCGTTGTTCAGATAGCATACATGATAGTTCCACTGATAATTATATTCGCAGGTGTTCTTGGTTCCTTTACTATGGTTTCACCAGACACAGGTGTTATCACAAACCCCACAGCATTCACAGGCCTCGTAGGAGGTACAACGATAATAGGCATAATACTCGCAATTATCCTTGGACTCATAGAGACAATAGCCATCGCACACATGGCCTACAATGACAGCGAACTCGGTGCAGCCTTCAGGTTCAGTGAGATACTTGACGTGATATCCCAGATCGGATGGCTGGACTACATAATCTGGTACATCGTTGTGGGTCTGATCTCAGCGGTGATGGCATTCATTGCAAGTTTCCTGAATGTGATACCGGTTCTGGGTACCCTGATCGCGGTCCTCATAATATACCCCTACATCCAGCTCTTCTGGAACAGGGCCCTTGCACTCAGATACGCCTACGAATAAAATTACCCTCCTTTTTTATTTTCCCATCTTCAGATAAACATTTATAAGGGAACATACCCTATCTTATAAAAGTTGATGACTTCTTCTAAACTTATATTCACTTAAAAAACTTTATAATATAACTTTCATAGGTATACATTGTTTAGTGGTGATTTGTATGGATGATGATCTGGTCAAAATCGATGATATTGACAGAAAGATAATAGACCTCCTGAATGAGGACGGACGCATGTCCTACAGGAACATATCAAGGATACTCGACGTTTCAGTGGGTACCGTCCACAACCGTGTTGAAAAACTTGTTAAAAAGGGGGTTATAAAGAAATTTGTGCCCATAATCGACCACTCCAAGCTCGGATACAAGCTGACAGCCATCATAGGTGTGAAGGTCAAGGGAGGGGTCCTGAGGAACTGGGAGACAAGGACCGCCTACCATAAGAACGTCCTGGCAGTGTATGACGTTACAGGAGAATTCGACGCCATACTCATAGGTAAGTTCCGGGACACCGGTGAACTTGACAGCTTCATAAAGGGCCTCCTCAGTGAGGGGGATGTGCAGAGGACATACACACAGACGGTCCTCAACATCGTCAAGGAGGATATGACCTCCACCAAGATGATCGGAGATTAAATTATTTATCCCCTGAATCAGAAAATGATAACCATATGGTTATCATCCACTCCCCATCCTATGACCTGCACAATCATGAGGGTCACGTTGAAAATAGTGGCCGGACCAGGGCCATCCTTAGGGCCATAGAATCCTCGGATCTCTCCCCAAGGTTCGTGGAACCCGGGATGGCTGGAATCGATGATATCCTCATGGTACACAGCAGTACTCATGTGGAGTACCTTGAGGTCTTCGCAGGGAGGGGTGGCGGATGGCTTGACTATGACACCTACATGACCCCCGAGAGCTTCAGTGTCGCGAGGCTCTCAGCAGGGGGAGCCATGCTGGCTGCCGAGGAGGCCCTCAGGGATGGCTGGTCCTACTCACTTGGAAGGCCCCCGGGCCACCATGCCACCTATGACCGCTCCATGGGTTTCTGCATATTCAACAACATAGCCATAGCCATTGAGCATGCCCGCAGGAACCTCGGGGTCTCAAGGCCCCTGGTACTTGATTTCGACGTCCACCACGGGAACGGTACATCCAGCATATTCTACAGGGACAGGAATGTGATGTACATATCCATACACCAGGACCCACGGACCCTCTTCCCTGGAACCGGATTCATTGATGAGACCGGCTCCGGTGAGGGGGAGGGCTTCAACCTCAACATCCCCATGCCCAGGGGCTCGGGTAACCGTGAGTACCTCTGGATACTCGGGATGATACTCCCGGCGGTCCTGGAAGGATTCCGGCCGGATATGATCTTTGTATCAGCAGGCTTTGATGCCCACAGAAGGGATCCCCTTGCAGAGATCATGGTTGATGAGGAGTTCTTCTCATGGATCGGGTGGTTCATCCATCAGACAGGACTCCCCTGCGCCGCGGTTCTGGAGGGTGGCTATGACCCTGAGGCCCTTGGGAGATCAAATATCGCATTCCTGAGGGGTCTTGATGGTGAGGAATACGAACCTGAAACAGCGGCGCCCGGGGGTGTCTCTGGAATATTCAGCCAGCTGAGTGACAGGTTTTCAGCATACTTCAACTTCTGAGAGGGTATTGAAATGGATAGGATCAGATTCGAACAGGCAGAGAAGCTTATAAGAAAGTCATGCATTAACCTCAAGAGGGAACAGGGATTCAGGGATGCCAGTGATGGTGTCATCGACACCGGGAAGCTTCAGGAGGCCATGATGGAACTCATCGATGCCGAGGAGTACCTTTACACAAGCCTCCCAACCCATGAACTTAGAGGTGAGGATGCTTCAGAATTCTGCAGGAAGCTGATAGCCGCCAGGGAGGCCATTGACCATATACTCGCAGACTTCGGTGTCCTTGAAAGGCAGGACCCATCCGAGAGGATAAGGGAGGCTGCAAGGGGTAAACTCATAATTGTGAACAATTCCTCAGTCAAAAAACTCCTTGTGAAGGCAGGGGTAGAAGCTCAGAATATCCTGGTTGCAGGAGCACCCCTCTCAGTTGATGATATGAAGGAGATAAACCCAAAAATCCCTGAAAGTGCCCTCAGGGGTATAGAGAAGAAGATAGAGCACCTCCGGAACGACATTGAGAGGAAGCTTGCTGCCCTGGAGGATGTTCTGGTTGTGGGCGAACCCGATAAGAGCACAGTTCTACTTGCAGCAAGGGCGGAAGAACTCTATGGTGCCGATTCACGGTTAATGGAGAACATAAAGGACCTGAACGCCGAGAATATTCTGGAGTTACTCTCCTGATTCCTGATTTTCCATCCGCTGAGGGGGCTTGAACTATCAACTGAATTTTCTGCACCCAACACTGATGAACAGTTATGAGACCAGTATCCTCATCACTGATTTTTCCTGCATAACCTGAAAGGACAGCCAACTGATCAAATCAGTAATACTTCACCGGACAAGTATATAAGCAAAGTTCTCATACTATAGTTAAAACCTAGGTAACCATTACTCATGGGGTGTAAAATTTGGGTTTAGTTTGTTTTCCAGATACACAGGACAAGATTCCTAGCATCCCCGTCCACCTCACAAGGGTGGGTGTTACAGGTGTTAAGAAGCTTCTGAAGATAGAGCGGGAGGGCAGAAGGCCCATAATCCTGCTTCCAACATTTGATGCCTTCGTGGATCTTCCGAGCAAACAGAGGGGGATCCACATGTCAAGGAACCCCGAGGCCATAAGTGACGTCCTCGAGGAGGTTGTTGAGAACAACGCACTTGAACTCGAATCCCTCTGCGCAGAGATAGTTAATGAACTCCTCAAGAAGCACAGGTACGCCCGGAGGGCCGAGGTAAGCATGAACAGCGACTTCATGTTCATGAAAAGGTCGCCGGTGACCCGGAGGAAGAGTCAGGAGATGACAAAGATAATGGCAGACGCCATCGGTTACCGGGACGATGATGGGATAGTCATACGGAAGATGATAGGGGCAGAGGTTGTGGGTATGACCGTGTGTCCCTGTGCACAGGAATCTGTCAGGGAAGCCTCACGCCAGAAGCTCCTTGAATTTCTTGACGATGAGACCGTCGAGAGAGTCCTTGACTGTGTATCCTTCGCCTCCCACAACCAGAGGGGGCGTGGCATGATAATGATAGAGGTCCCTGAGGACCAGACCATAAGGGCTGAGAAGCTCATAGACATCATAGAGAGCTCCATGAGTTCACCTGTCTATGAACTCCTCAAGAGACCCGACGAGAACGCGGTGGTGATGAGTGCCCATGAAAATCCCATGTTCGTTGAGGACTGTGTCCGTAACATGGTCCACAGGATAGTCAGTGAGTACCCCCACCTGCCGGATGACACCATCGTTACCGTAAGGCAGATAAACGAGGAGAGCATACACAGACACAACGCCTTCGCAGAGAAGGTTGCGACCATGGGAGAACTCAGATACGAGATAGAAGAACTTAACGGTGCCGGGAGTTGATATGATTGATGAAACTGCACAGGATAGCCGGAGAAATCATGGGTTTCTTTGAAGCATTTGAGGGTTCCAGACCCGCACTTGACTCCCGGGAAATTCTCATAGTGAGGGGAATGTCCAGGAAGAGGATGAATGCGGAGGACATGTCCCGGGAACTTGATAGTTTGATTGAACACCTTGGAGCCACAGAACTGGATTTACTCTCAGAGGAGGGCGCTGCCCTCATAGGTGTTATGGATGAACAGATAAGGTCATGTGTGGAGGTTGGAACCGAAACCGATATAGGGGGAATACACCGTCTGAAGGAATCCCTTGAGGATATGAACTTCAGTGTTGACTACCGCCTCTGCATGGCCGACGAGACAGGCCTCTTTGTTGTTCTCTACAGGGACCGGAGCGGAGTCGGACCCTGCTTTGTTGAGGCTGTTGTCTCTGACCTATCTGAATAATCTAATTTTAACGGTGCTCCCATGCTCCACTCAAAGGACGAAGTACTCGAAGTCCTCCTCATGAAGGGGCCGGATATACTGGACCTCATGAAGAGGGCCTGTGAACCTGGAAGCGTGACCTACTCAAGGAACATATTCATACCCCTCACAAGGGCCTGCCGGAACCGCTGCGGATACTGCACCTTCAGGTCAGACACCCCTGAGCCCCCCCTACTTGAACCTGAAGACGTTATGGGTGAGGTGAGGAGAGCCCTCTCCCTCGGCTGTACTGAGGCCCTCTTCACCTTCGGTGAGGATGCCCATGAGTTCCCAGGGGTTCGGGACAAGCTTGAATCCCTTGGCTTTGGAGATATGACTGATTACACATATCACCTCTGTGAGCTGACACTTGATGCTGGACTCCTGCCACACACCAATATGGGTGTGATAGGCTACCGCGAACTGAGGATGCTGAAGGAGGTAAACGCATCCATGGGCCTCATGCTCGAATCAGCGAGTCCCAGGCTCATGGAAACAGAGGCCCACCGTGAAAGCCCTGGTAAGGACCCCAGATTGAGGATAAAGATGATAGAGGACGCTGGGAGACTGAGGATACCATTCACCACCGGCTTGCTCATAGGTATAGGTGAAACCCTCGAGGAGAGGGCCGAGTCCCTCCTTGAGCTTAGGCGAATACAGGACAGGTACGGGCATATACAGGAGATAATAATCCAGAACTTCCGCTCAAAACCTGGAATCCCCATGGAGAACCAGCGGGAACCCTCCCTCCTTGAAATGGTGAAGATGGTTGCGGCTGCAAAGATAATGTTCCCTGATGTGAGCATACAGGTCCCTCCGAACCTGAACAGGGAAACCGGTGAGGTATTCCTCCTGGCCGGTGCAGATGACTGGGGTGGTGTATCACCCATCAGCCGGGACTATGTGAATCCCGAGGCACCATGGCCAGAGATAGATGAACTTAAAAGGATCACCGAATCTGCTGGATTTGCTCTTGAGGAGAGGCTCCCTGTATACAGAAAATTCATATCCAGGGAGTTTCTGAGCCCCCGTGTGATGGAACGGATAGAAGAGCTTTATCCCCGGTTCATCGAGACTCTGTGAGTCCCGGCCACTGGCTACCATGACACTGAATCCTACAATTCCACGCCAGGGGATGGTAGAATTATTGTGCCCTCCACTGGATCTCCAAGTTCAATGAAGTCTCCCCTGCAGTAGAGGATGGCGACCGCTCCGGCTATGAGGGCGTCCCTCTGGTGTACACTCATCTCCAGATCTTCAATTCCCAGTTTTCTGATCATCCATCCCGAGAGACCTGCCACTGAATCTGCAGTTCTCGGGTGGGTTTCAATTACCTTCACCCCCATGGATCCCAGTATCTCTGCCATCTTCATGCCCCTCATGGTGAGCTCCCTCATACCCCGCCATGTGAGGGGAAGGACGGAACCATACCGCCTCAGCTCCAGGTCGGCCCTTCTGAAGTGGCCATATCTGCTGCAGCTGCAGTCATGTTCAAGGCAGCAGCGCCCGGCCGGGAGGGATAGGGGTGCGTCGACTGCCACCACATCTGCAGACTTAACTGCATCTATTATCTCCCGGAGGGAGAAGGCACTCAATAGTTCATAGGTGTCGCCCTCCAGGATAAAAATACCGCTTTCTCTTCCATCTGCTGCCGCCGGATCCACACCCGCAACCTTAGGTACCAGAATATCACCTTCTAAATCTATGAATAGCCCCAGCGGTTACATACCATGGAGTTATTTCTATGAATGCTTCAAACCCATTTTTTATTCATATACGATGAATTCCATTTACTCCACCTGTATCATGGCACCCTCAGTCCCTGCCTGCAGCTAGTGTATCCTGACATCCAGCACGACATGCCAGACCCCGGGGGAGTACTTCTTTATAACGCGCTTATCAAGCAGTGAGACCCTCCTTGGATGCGCCGCCCTCTCAATCCGCCTGAGGGGTCTTGAGAATCTTATGGCCTCCGGTGCGGTTTCATGGTAATGTATAACGCCCCCATCACTTACACACTCCATCGCGGCGTCAAGGAAGTGGTGTGTCCTTCCAACGTAACCCATTATAACCCTGTCAGCATCAAGTTCGGGGGCTACTTCACGGCAGTCCCCCATGATGGGTTCTATTATCCCTTCAACCCTGTTGAGGGTTATGTTGGATTTGAGGAGTTCAAATGAGTCCGGGTTTAACTCCACTGAGTAAACCCTTCCTGGATCTGAATGGACAGCCACCGGTATGGAGAAGTACCCTATACCCGCGAACATGTCGACAACGGTCTCACCCTCCTCCACAAGTGACGGTATCCGGGCCCTCTCGTTTATGTTACCCCGTGACCACATGACCCTTGAGAGGTCTATCCTGAAGAGGCAGCCATTCTCTTTGTGAACCGTTTCTGTGCCGTTACCTGCAAGTACCCTGACCCTCGGCCTCCTGAGGGGACCATGTATACCCTCCACCTGGATTACACTCCTGACCCCCTCCATATCAAGTAAAGCCTCAGGGTCATCCGCTTCCCTGTTGAGGACTATAATATCTCCTATCCTTGCCCATTTCATGGTTTTCACTGTTGGGGGGTTCTTAAAAAATAAATCCTTGAATGTTATTTTTCACTTCAAGTATTTAATGCCTTCTACAAAAGGCAAAAAAGATAATTATCATGAAACTAAACTAATATACAACTCTAAAAACAAGGGGGTTTTTTATGGGTAAGGTAAACCGTGAAGAGATACTCGAGATCCTTGAAGGATACAGCAAAAAGGATATAACAGTAGCAACCCTGGGCAGCCACACATCACTGCACATACTGAACGGGGCAAAGCGGGAGGGCTTCAAGACAGCAGTTGTCTGTGAGAGGGGTCGTGAAGTTCCATATCAGCGATTCAAAGTTGCAGATGAATTCATAATGGTTGATAAATTCAGTGATATAGTGAATGATGATGTTCAGGACGAACTGAGGTCAATGAACAGCATAATAGTCCCTCACGGCTCATTTGTGGCCTATGCAGGTCTTGATCACATTGAAAATGACTTCTATGTCCCCATGTTCGGTAACAGGGATATACTGAGATGGGAATCTGAACGTGACCTTGAGAGGAAGCTCATGAAGGAGGCAGGTATAAGGATACCCTTCAAGTACACTGACCCTAATGAAATAGACAGGACTGTCATGGTCAAGTTCCCTGGTGCCAGGGGTGGTCGTGGATACTTCGTGGCTTCAAGTACAGAGGAGTTCAATGAAAAGATCGACTCCATGCTGGAGAGGGGCTGGATAACTGAGGACGATGTTAAAGATGCCCACATAGAGGAATACGTAGCAGGTACCAACTTCTGCATCCACTACTTCTACTCAATCATGAACGATGAGGTCGAACTAATGGGGATGGACAGCAGATTTGAGTCAAACATCGACGGCCTCGTAAGGATACCTGCAAGGGACCAGCTTGACATAAACCTTGACCCCTCCTACGTGATAACCGGTAACCACCCGGTTGCCATGAGGGAATCCCTTCTCCCACAGGTCTTTGACATAGGAGACCGGATGGTGGAAGCAGCAAACAAGATTGTTCCGCCTGGCATGAACGGCCCCTTCTGTCTCCAGACCATGTGCACAGATAACCTTGAGATTGTGACATTTGAGATGAGCGCACGTACAGATGGGGGTACAAACACCTTCATGCACGGTTCAACCTACAGTTACCTCCTCCACGGTGAGGGCATGAGCATGGGCCGTCGCGTTGCAAGGGAGATCATGGTGGCCGCAGAGCAGGACCGCCTTCCAGAGATCATAACCTGATACTCCCACCCTTATTCCTTTTTAATGACAGGATAACCTGTGTCCAACCCCTCAGGGAGCCCTATCTATTATAAAAAAATCGCAAAGTTTAATAAGGACCTCCTGTTATATATTGGTACAGAACTTTTATGTCCATGGGGACAGCCCTTTGCAGGGTTAAATGAAAACCCTTTATATACCATAAAAACACAATGGGATCTAGGACTGGTTTTTTATTATTTTTATTAGAGGTGTATCTATGAACGATAAAAACACGCTGAAAGGCACCACAACTGTTGGCATAACATGCAAGGATGGAGTTGTTTTTGCCACAGAGAGAAGGGCCAGTATGGGCAACCTCATAGCCCATAAGGCTACAGACAAGATTTTTAAAATAGATGAACACATAGCCGCGACCATCGCAGGTTCAGTGGCGGATGCTCAGAGCCTCATGAAGTACCTCAAGGCTGAGGCTGCACTTTACCGCATGAGAAACTCAGAAAAAATAAGCATAGAGGCCGCCGCTGCACTTGCAGCTAATATATTACACTCATCACGTTTCTATCCATTCATAGTACAGACACTCCTTGGAGGCGTCGACGAGAACGGTGCAAAGATCTACTCCCTTGACCCGTCAGGGGGGATGATACCAGACAAGTTCGTCTCAACGGGTTCCGGTTCACCGGTTGCCTACGGTGTCCTTGAGGACAGATACAGTGATGAACTGTACGTGGACGAGGCAGTGGACGTGGCCATAAGGGCCGTAAAATCCGCCATGGAGAGGGACACCTACTCAGGTAACGGAATCCTTGTGGCGACCGTCACAGAGGAGGAAGGTTTCAGGATGCTTAGTGAAGAGGAAATCCAGAAAAGGATTGAAAACCTCAACTGATTTTTCTCCTATTTTTAATTGCAGTAAACACCTGTTTACTGATACTCCCTGTTTTTTAGAAGTGATCTTATGGTTTCAGAGATGCTTGAAGAAATCAAAAGGACAATAATGCAGAGACTTCCCGAGAGGGTCCAGGTTGCGAAGGTGGAATTCGAGGGGCCCGAGGTGGTAATATACACCAAGAACCCGGAGATAATAACCGAGAACGGCAACCTCATAAGGGACATTGCAAAGGATATCCGGAAGAGGATAATTATAAGATCCGACAGGTCCGTCCTCATGGACCCTGAGAAGGCCATAAGGAAGATACATGAGATAGTGCCCGAGGAGGCCAAGATAACCAACATATCCTTTGATGATGTCACCTGTGAGGTGATAATTGAGGCCCGGAAACCAGGACTTGTGATAGGCAAGTACGGATCCACGTCAAGGGAAATAGTCAAGAACACTGGCTGGGCACCCAAGATACTGAGAACACCACCAATATCCTCTGAGATAATAGAAAGAATACGTAGAACACTGAGGAAGAACAGCAAGGAAAGAAAGAAGATTCTGCAGCAACTTGGGAACCGGATACATCAGAAGCCAAAGTATGACAATGACTGGGCAAGGCTCACCGCCATGGGTGGTTTCAGGGAGGTTGGAAGGTCCTGCCTCTACCTTCAAACCCCCAACAGCAGGGTCCTCCTGGACTGTGGTGTCAACGTTGCGGGTGGAGATGATAAGAACTCCTATCCCTACCTCAATGTCCCTGAATTCACCCTTGACAGCCTTGACGCAGTCATAATCACCCATGCACACCTTGACCACTCAGGTTTCCTCCCATACCTCTACCACTACGGCTACGATGGGCCCGTCTACTGCACGGCACCAACAAGGGACCTCATGACGCTCCTGCAGCTGGACCACATCGACATTGCCCACAGGGAGGATGAACCCCTCCCATTCAATGTGAAGCACGTTAAGAAGAGCGTGAAGCACACGATAACCCTCGACTATGGTGAGGTGACAGACATAGCCCCTGATATAAGGCTGACACTCCACAACGCGGGTCACATCCTGGGGTCTGCCATGGCACACCTCCACATAGGGGACGGGCAGCACAACATGGTCTACACAGGGGACTTCAAGTATGAGCAGAGCAGACTTCTGGAGGCTGCAGCAAACAGGTTCCCCCGGATTGAAACCCTTGTGATGGAGAGCACCTACGGGGGCCATGAGGATGTCCAGCCATCAAGGAACCGTGCAGAGAAGGAACTCGTTAAGACCATCTACTCAACCCTCAGGAGGGGGGGTAAGATACTGATACCGGTTTTTGCTGTTGGAAGGGCCCAGGAACTCATGATAGTCCTTGAGGAGTACATAAGGACCGGTATAATCGACGAGGTACCTGTCTACATTGATGGTATGATCTGGGAGGCCAATGCAATCCACACTGCAAGGCCTGAGTACCTCAGCAAGGACCTGAGGGACCAGATATTCCACATGGGCCACAATCCCTTCATCTCAGACATCTTCCACAAGGTGAACGGTATGGATGAGCGGAGGGAAATAGTTGAGGGCGAACCATCCATAATCCTCTCAACTTCAGGTATGCTGACCGGTGGTAACTCACTGGAGTACTTCAAGTGGCTATGTGAGGACCCGGACAATTCCCTTGTATTTGTCGGTTACCAGGCCGAGGGGTCCCTTGGTAGAAGGATCCAGAAGGGCTGGAAGGAGATCCCCCTCAAGGATGAGGATGATAAGATGAGGGTCTACAATGTCAGGATGAACATAAAGACCATTGAGGGTTTCAGCGGTCACTCAGACAGGAGGCAGCTCATGGAATACGTTAAGAGGATATCACCGAAACCAGAGAAGATACTCCTGTGTCACGGAGACAACTACAAGACCCTTGACCTGGCATCAAGTATCTACAGGACATACCGGATAGAGACCAAGACCCCCCTGAACCTGGAAACCGTGCGTATCCAGTGAGGCTAACTATTTAGATAACCTTAAACTATTCTTTAGTGGTGATTTAATGGTAACCTATTCAGAATCTGGAGTGGATATAGACCTGGAGGAGCTCACCATTTCCAGCTTAACTTCCAGGTTGAGTGACACCCTTAAGTACTGTGACGTTATCACCGGAGCCGGCCACTTCGCGGCCCTGGTGAGGATGGGTGATTTGGCCATCGCCATGAGCACCGATGGTGTCGGGAGCAAGATCCTTGTGGCGGAGATGATGAACCGTTACGATACCGTGGGTATAGACTGCATTGCAATGGTGGTCAATGACATCCTCTGCGTGGGTGCAAGGCCGGCTGCCCTGGTTGACTACCTTGCAGTCGAACGTCCGGACCCTGAAGTGGCCGGGGAGATAGGAAAGGGACTTGCAAGGGGTGCTGAAATGGCAAGGGTTGCCATAATAGGTGGGGAGACAGCATCCCTTCCAGGCATAATCCGGAACCTTGACCTTGCAGCCACAGGGATCGGCTTTGTTGATGTGGACAGGATCATAACCGGGGAGGATGTGTCCCCCGGCGACACTGTCATAGGACTTGAGAGCAGCGGGATACACAGCAATGGCCTCAGCCTCGCGCGCAGGGTATTCTTTGATGAACTTGAACTTTCCCCGGAGGATGAAATGCCCGGATCCAGCAGCAGCGTTGGGGACGAACTCCTCAGACCCACAAGGATATACGTGGAGCCCATCATGGAACTGATTGAATCAGATGTTGATGTCCATGGACTGGCCCACATAACCGGGGGAGGTTTTGGCAACCTCAAGAGACTGAGAAAGGATGTCGGGTACCGCCTGGACTCCCTGCCAGAACCACAGCAGATATTTAGAGTTATCCACGAGGCAGGAGTTGACATAAGGGAGATGTACAGGGTCTTCAACATGGGAGTGGGTTTCTGTGCAGTTATAGCTCCGGATGACGTGGATGAAGCCCTCAGCATACTCGGAGACAGAGCCCACCCCATCGGGGAGGTTACAGATAGGGGATCAGAGGTTGAACTCGAAGCCTGCACCGGTGAAACCATAAAACTTTAGGAGGACTTTTTATGAGGATAAGCCCTGAAGAGGAAGTTAAAATCATAAAGGAAATACTCACCGCCATGAATGTTCCGGAGGAGAGCTCAGATATAGTTGCAGACGTCACACTGGACGCTGACCTGAAGGGATTCAGCTCACATGGAATCGGCAGGTTCCCCCAGTACGTTGAGGGGTTGAGGCATGGAACAATAAGGGCAGATGGTGACATAACCATTGAGCGGGAAACCGAGTCAACGGCCCTCATAAATGGTAACCACATATTCGGACACGTTGTTGCCTACAGGGCCATGGAGCTTGCCATTGAGAAGGCCAGGAATACTGGTGTTGGCCTTGTCGGTGTCCATGACTCCAACCATTTCGGGGTCGCCGGCTACTACTCTGATATGGCCGTCATGAATGACATGATAGGTGTTGTTATAGCAAACACCGAGCCGGCCGTCGCACCCATCGGGGGCAGGAAACCCATCCTTGGGACAAACCCGGTGGCCATTGGCATCCCATCAAACAGGTACTACGTCTCCGTGGACATGGCAACCTCCGCATCGGCCAGAGGCAAACTCCTGGAGGCCGCCAGGAAGGGCGAGAGCATACCTGAAAATGTGGCCCTGGATGCAGAGGGTAAACCCACCACCGACCCTGAAATGGCCCTTAAGGGCTCCATCCTCCCCTTCGGTGGACACAAGGGATACGCCCTCTCCTTCATGATAGAGATACTTGCAGGGCCCCTCGTTGGTGCTGCCTTCGGAACCGCTGTCACCGGAACAGCGAACCCTGAGGAGATTTGCACCAAGGGAGACCTCATGATGGCCATCGACCCATCAAAGATGGTTGACCCCGATGAGTTCAGGACCCAGGTTGATGAATTCATTGAGGAGGTTAAATCAAGCGGTGACGTCCTCATACCCGGGGACATTGAGAGCATGAACATAAAGAGAAGGCGTGCTGAGGGTATCGAACTGGATGAAAAGCTCCTTGAGAGGATTCTTGGAATAGCCAGAGAACTTGATATAAATCTCGAAATTAAGGAGTTATGAAAGTGGATAGCAGCGAAGCTGTTTACGCGGGCATGAAGGATGCAGGGATAGACTTCGCCGTCAGCGTCCCCTGTGTGAATCTCAGGACGGTCCTTGAAATGGTGGATGCCGACCCTGCCATCATGCACGTACCGGTTACCCGGGAGGAGGAGGGCTTCGGTGTTGCAGCCGGGGCCCACATGGCTGGAAAGACAACCGCCATACTGATGCAGAACTCAGGCCTCGGTAACTCAGTGAACGTCCTGGCCTCCCTCTACAGCCTATACCATATCCCCATAACCATGATTGTAAGTCACCGGGGCACCAAGGGAGAGTTCATGGAGGCCCAGGTGCCCATGGGAAGGGCCACCGGGGATATACTGAGGATCCTTGAAATACCCTTCAGGACCCCCAGAACTCCTGCTGAGGCCAGGGAATCCATAGGAGAACTTACAGATATCTCCCTCCGGACTGATAAGGCCGTGGCAGTCCTGCTGGATGTATCCTACTGGTGATATGATGCTTGAGAGAATTGAAGCCATAGAAAGGATAACGAGTGTCCTTGAGGATGAGCTCGTCATATGTAACCTTGGGTTTCCTTCAAGGGAGCTCTACAGTATCAGGGACTCGCCAAGGCACTTCTACATGCTTGGATCCATGGGGATGGCATCTTCCATCGGGCTTGGACTCGCGCTTTCACAGGAGCGGAGGGTGGTTGTCCTGGACGGTGACGGTTCCATCCTCATGAACCTTGGAGGCCTGGTCACTGCAGCTGCACAGTCCCCTGGAAACCTCATCATAGTCCTCCTCGACAACAGGTGCTACGCAACAACCGGCTCACAGTGCACCTACGCCGATGTGATAGACCTTGGGGCCGTTGCAGAGTCCATGGGCTTCAATGTGATCAGGTTCGCCGATGATCTGAACTTCGAACAGGCACTGGCGATGGATGGTCCTGTTTTTGCCCATGTCCCTGTGAAGCCAAGGAACGCCGATGTCCCTGTCATCGATCTTGATGCAGAGGAGATAATAGAACGCTTCATTAAGGAGGTCCGGGGAGCCACTGAGGATTGAAACATGTACCGGATTTTAATTAGCTATCCCCTGTAGGTTGCATAGAAACCATCGGTGTCGGCATAGACCGTGTGGAACCCAAATTCCTCTGCAGTTTTTATTGTTTTCTTGATATAGTCCCTGCCCCATGCGGTTATGGCCTCAGCGCACTCCATTGAGTACCAGCGGAACCTTGAGTACCCGTATACACCGTACATGGTGTTTGCAAGTCTCTTGAGGGCCTCCTGCTGCACATTGAGTATCTTCCTCTCCATGGGATCATCTGATCCCTTCATCTCCTCCTTGATCCTCACCCTCTCTGAGAGTATTTCACCTATAACAGAGGGTACGAATCCCCTGGGACTTTTGCGGAACCTGTAACCGTATTCAGGTGCCACGTAGCATTCAGATTCCTCGTCATCTGTCAGGGTGTCCGGTGAGATGTTCTTTGAGATTATTATGCTGGGGTAGAGGCTCCTGAAGTCAAACTGGACTATGTTCTCGTGGAGACCCCTCTCTGGTTCCTTGACGTATCCGCCGACCGCCCTGCGACCCCTCCTCCTGGAGAAGTCTGACTGGGATGGCTTGTTTGGTACCAGTTCCCCGTACTGGTATGCCTTGCGGACAAGGAACCATTCAGCCTGCTGACCTGTTGCCATGCGGGAGATGTCGAATAGTGGCTGGCCCACCAGCCGGGTGAGCTCCAGGTTGAGGGGGAGTATCTTCTCTGCTATCCTGTGGGTTGCAACAACATCATCCAGGGAGTACCTGAAGAGTTCATCCCTCAGCTCATCCCGGTCCCAGTACTCCCAGAGCCTGTCACCGGGGAGGTCGATCTTCTCCTCGCCGAAGAGTTCCTGGTAGACCCTCTCCAGGGTGTACCTGTCAAGGTTCATGTACCTCCTCATGACCGGGTAGAGGTCCACGTGCACCGTTCCCTTTATGGCTGTGGCGTTTGCAAAGCCCCTCCTCATGGTCCTGATCTTTGAACCATCCCAGCCGAGGTCGAGTTCCGCGCCCAGGATAGCCGCCCTCCTTGTTATGTAGGGGAAGTCAAAGTTGTCTGAATTGTATCCCACCAGGATGTCCGGTTTTTTATCAATTACGATCTCTGCAAATTTCTCAAGGAGTTCCCTTTCATCCTCAACCACCTCAACAAAGTCAAGGTGGTCGCCGGCCGTTGATATGACAGATTCGTAGCCCATGTTACCGGCGACACCAATCATCACTATCTCGTCCCTTTCAGGGTCAGGCATGCCATGGGGGTTCCTCACCTCGATGTCAAAGCTCATGATGTCGAGTCCATGTGCCCCTGAACCTGTGCTCTGGACCCTGCCGGTTACCTCCACCGTCCTGACATTGGTTGTCACCGATGGTGCTGAGTCCATCTCAACACCCTGGAACTCCAGCTCCTCCATGGGTACTATGGATTTATCTATGAGATAGCGCCTGTAGAATGGGATGTCATGTTCCCTTATATCCCTGACAGATTTCAGGTCCCTTATCCTGTCCCTGATCTTCGGCACGTCCTGGGGGTGTCTGAATTCGATTCTGATGACCTCTGTGGGCCTTCCAAGGTCCCTCATCTCTTTGACTTCAAGTTTCTCCAGTTCCAGTTCCTCAAGCTCCCTGAGGCATTCATCGAGGTCGGTGGGGATTGCGTATATGTAGGGTCTGAATGAGCGGTCATGGGCTATAATGGGCTCATTTCCGCCGCTTTTATCCTTACCAAAAAGTCTGATAACCGGGACCTCATCGACGGTCACGTAGTCTATGTCGAGGAGAACCATTCTGTAATCTTCCATGTACCTATTCTGTTATGTGAGATTAATAAAGTGTTCCCGGTGACTTTATGTTCGCTTTACTGTTCCACAAGTCCACATAGCACAATAAACACTTAAGTAGCACTATTAAGATATATTGTTTAAGATTTCGTGGGGGGTGTTGAACTTATAAGCATTCTCAGTTGCTGGCATTAAATGAACAGTTTAAGCCTGTGATCAGTAATTAATACGCGGCGAGGTAGAGAGTATGGTTAAGGGAGTTAAACATCCGGTGCTTGCTGAGTATGCAAAAAGATCCATGATGGGAGGAAAGGACGTTTTTTGCGGGTCTTACTAGAATAGTTCTGGACAGGAGCCCAAACTTAAGATAGCGTTTAGAGGTGATTAACATGGCTCTGCCAAATTATAAGGAAGTAATGTTACCTCTGCTAAAACTTGTAGGGGATGGAAAAGAGCATTATATTAAAGATGTCTATGATGAGCTTGCCGAAGAATTTCAATTGACTGATGAGGAAAGAAAGAGACTTATACCCAGTGGAAAGGGCAGATTCTTTGATAATCGCGTGAACTGGGCCCGTACAACCCTGAAAAAGGCTGGCATGATGGAATCTCCAAGAAGAGGTTATATCAGAATAACCCCTAAAGGTTTGAGGTTTTTAGAAAGAAAGCCCGTTGAACTTGACGATGATTTTCTGAAGCAATTCCCTGATTTTGCTGCGTTTAGGGGGGGCGGGAAAGAAAAACCGGAAGTCAAAACTTTCACGGCGCAATGGAATAATCATTCAGGTGAAGATCTCACTCCCGAAGAATCACTAGAATACAGTTACCAGACATTAAGGAATGAGCTAGCCGCGGATTTGCTTGAAAAGATCATGTCATGCTCCCCTGAATTCTTCGAGAAACTGGTGGTGGATCTCTTATTGAAAATGGGGTATGGTGGCTCACGAAGAGATGCAGGGAAAGCCATAGGAAAGATTGGAGACGGAGGAATAGACGGCATCATAAAAGAGGACAAATTAGGTCTTGACACAATCTATATCCAGGCAAAAAGATGGCAGGACACCGTATCCAGACCTGAAATACAGAAATTTGCAGGCGCTTTGCAGGGTCAGAAAGCCAGAAAAGGAGTATTTATCACAACGTCCAAATTCTCAGATAAGGCCAGGGAATACGCATCCAGCATCGATAACAGAATAGTCCTGATTGATGGAGATGAACTGGCCCAGCTGATGATCGACCACGACGTCGGTGTATCAAAGGTGACATCCTACGAGATCAAAAAAATAGACACAGACTACTTCTCAGAGGAATAAAAACCTGTAGAATATCAGAAATGAATATCCTTGTAACTGCGGAACATTCCCATCTCAACCAATGTAATTTTTTTAAGCATTAATAAAACTACTCTTTCAACCAACTCAGAGAAACCAAAAAAACCTCGCATCTGTAAGAAAGAAGTGGATAAAAGCCATAAAGGACCTGTTAAGAAGCTGCAATTTACAACACTATCTCATACAGTTTTCACTGATCAGAATACGATTTCCCTGTATGTGATCATAGTAATTTCAAAAAAAGTCTGTGGCTGGGATATACAGCGCTTATTGCAGTTCCTCTCCACCTGACTCCATACGGTAGGCCTCAAGGGCTGCATATGCAAGACCAAGGACCAGTGGCCCCACAATGAAGCCTGCAACACCCCAGACCACAGGTCCTCCCAGAAATCCCACCAGGAATATCATGGGGTGGATATCCGCGTACTTACCGGATAGCTTGGGCCTCAGGTATATGTCAATGGTGCTGAGGAAGAGACCGAATATCAGGACAAGTACTCCCCTCAGGATGTTTCCTGTGACAAAGTCATAGATGGAGAGGGGTGTGTAGGCAGCCCATGGCCCTATCACAGGTATCAGCTGAAAGAGGCCCGTCATTATACCCAGGAGTATGGCGTAGGGGTATCCGAGAAGATGAAAGCCAACTGCAGCCATTAAACCTATTGCAAGGGCTGTCAGGAAGTGCCCATAGAATATGCTGAGGAGAACCCTCTCGGTCTCAGAGGCCATTCGCTCCATGAAGGGCCTTGTCTCCTCCGGTATCAGGGTCCTGATGTACCCCAAAAGTCTCTTACCATCCCTTGCAAAGTAGAAGGTTGATGAAAGGAATACGAAGAGCTGAAGGGATATCATTGGTACAGACTGGAGGATGGCCACGACATAGTTGAGTGAACCACTTAGGATGTCCCTCAGAACCGTTCTCAGGCTTGCAAGTGTGTTCTCCGCCGAGGGCTGTAGATTTCCGGCCCCGGGTACGTGGATGCTCCCTGCGAGTGAAAGGAGAGATGGGGTTGAATTTATTATGGAATCAACTGTGAACACCAGGATACCCACCAGTGGCATTATAACCACAATCATTGCAAGGATGATGGATACCGAGAGGTAGGGTATCCTCCGGTTTATCCTCAGGGCCACGGGCCTTACAATGTAGGCGAATACGGCTCCAAGGAATAGCATGGTCCAGAGGGGGTATACCACAATTGCTGAGAGAAGTAAAAGGGCCATCACAGGGAATGACGCCGATGTCAGTGCACCCCTCAGTCTCTCTATCATGTTACCACCAGATTCACCAGGGCACTCTCCTGCCAGCCGGGTCCCGCCTGTAACGGCCAAACTCCCTTACTCTGGATAGTTCCTGACTCCAGAATACAGGTCCCTCTGCACATACCCTGAAGCCGGTATCATCAAGACAGCACTGGCCACAGATACCCACAGCGCACTTCATGTATCTCTCAAGGGAGAGCTGGGCCGGGACAGACCTCTCATCAAGTATCCTCATAACCTGAAACATCATGGGTTCCGGGCCGCAGACAGCAGCCATGTCATGGTTCCCCTCAAGTGTGAGGAGACGTTCATGGGCAAATCCCTTAAACCCGCAGGAACCATCATCCGTGCACGTACTGATATTCACGCCGGCAGCCTCAAGCCTGTCCAGGAAGAGGAGCTCATCTGCTGTCCTTGCAGCCACAAGGGCATCCACACGCATACCCCTTGCGGTGGCCTCATCTGCCAGGGCTGCCAGGGGCGCCATCCCTATCCCGCCCCCCACCAGGAGGAGGTCCCTTCCCATGAGCTCAAATCCCCTGCCATAGGGTCCCCTGATACCCAGAAGGTCGCCCTCACTGAGTCCATGGACCCTGCCTGTGAATTCACCCACCCTTCTTATGGATATCCCTATCTCAGATCTCACAGGGTCGATGAGGGAGACAGACATGGGTTTCTCGTCCCTGAAATCCCAGACCATGACGAACTGTCCCGGTCTAACCTCCCGTCTGAAGTCCCAGCTGAATATGAAGGTCTTCACGCTTTCAGATTCCTCAACTATCCTCTTAATCTCAAGAACCTCTGGAACATTCATGGAATCCATCTCCCTAATCATGTGCCAGCCCCACCATCTCATCCACCGATGAGAATCCTTCGGCCATCATGAAGGCCTCAAGGCCCCTGCATATCTTCATGAAAACCTCGGGGCCATCATACATTATGGCTGTTCCAACCTGAACAGCCCTTGCACCTGCAAAGAGGAACTCGACTGCATCCTGGAAGTCCCTGACACCTCCCACACCCATTATGGGGATATCCACGCTGCGGTAAACGTCATAGACGCATCTGACCGCGACGGGTTTTATTGCCGGGCCTGACATGCCTCCGAAGGCATTGGAGAGTATGGGCCTTGCGGTCTTTATATCGATCTTCATCCCGGGGCCAAGGGAGTTTATGAGGGTAAGGGCGTCTGAACCAGCCTCCTCAGCGCTCCCTGCTATCTCAACGATGTCTGTGACGTTTGGTGTGAGCTTCGTGGATACCGGGACGTCCACTGCATCCTTAACAGCAGAAACAACCCTGAAGGTCAGTTCAGGGTCCTGTCCGATTGAGGCTCCGCATCCTGCCATGGCGTGGGGGCAGGAGACGTTCAGTTCAATCATGTCAGCGTATTCCTCCACTGAAGCCGCTGCTGAGGCAAATTCCTCGGGTGAGGCTCCATAGACTGATGCTATCAGAGGTACCTCCTCATCCACCAGCTTCAGCTCCTCCCTGAATGCCTCAACACCTGGGTTTGAGAGTCCAATTGCGTTTATGACCCCGCCTGTGACCTCCACGGTTGTGGGATTTCTGTATCCAGGGTTGGGGTTGAGTGAGAAGGACTTGGTCACAACAGCCCCTGCACCCCCACGGTAAATCCTGTTAAGGGACGATGCCATGCTACCCATGACCCCTGCAGCCAGTATGGTCGGGTTCCGGAGTTCAATATTACATATGCTGGTCTCAAGCATGAAAAACACCTTCTGCTAAATATATTTATATCCGTCACCTATAGATGTACCCCTATGAAGTGTTATCTTACAGGTTGCATTGCAGGTCCTCTTGCCTTCAGTGAAGATCTGGAGCTCATAGATTATGAACCTTTCCCGGTTGATGAAATCCCCGGAAGGCTTGCTGAGTCACAGATGGGTGGTGTTTCACCGGAGGAGAGGATTATGCTCGAGAGGCTCACCCCTGAATACGATGAGGTTGTGGTTGAGGCCTCCCCCTCTCCGGAGTATGCCGGGTTCAGGAACCTCAGATTTGAGGTTCCAAGCAGGGCAGGCGTCCACCTCAGGGAGAACCTTGAGGACATCCTGGCAGAAATCCTTGATATGCCCGCCGGGGACTTCATACATGACGCCCTCATGTCGGTTGCACGTGAAAGGCTGAGGGAGTCCCTCCGGGAGACAGACAGGTTCATAATACAGTCCATAAATGCCCTTGATGAACTTGATGAGGAGACCGGGAAGCTCATAGAAAGGTTGAGAGAATGGTACTCCCTCCACTTCCCTGAACTCGACGGTATTAAGAGTCATGAACAGTACGTTGAGCTCATTGCAGAGTACGGTGACCGGGACCAGATACTGAAAAATTTCAGGATGGACGTTGATGAGAGTCTTGGCTCAGATATCACCTCCGAGGACCTCCACATCCTCAGGGGCCTTGCAGAGAGTATAAGGGGTCTTCAGAGGCTGAGGGAGGAGACAGAGAGGTACATTGACATCAAGATGGAGAAGCTTGCCCCCAACCTCAGGGCCCTTGCAGGGTCAAATGTTGGTGCGAGGCTCATTGCCCATGCCGGGGGATTGAGGGAACTTGCCATGCTACCATCCTCCACAATACAGGTCCTTGGAGCTGAGAAGGCCCTCTTCAGACACCTGAAATCCGGTGCAAAGCCACCGAAGCATGGGGTTATATTCCAGCACCCCTCGATAAGGTCATCCCCCTGGTGGATCAGGGGAAAGGTTGCAAGGCTGCTGGCGGGTAAGATAGCCATCGCAGTTAGAAAGGACGTTTTCAGCAGAGAATTTGATCCGGGAATAGTTGAATCATTCAATGAGAGGTTTGAAGCCATTAAAAGTGATAACCCGAAGCCCCCGGCAAGGAAGAAGGGTTTCAGAAGGAAGAGGAAATGATCGTGGGCAGGTGTATGCTGTGAAGGAAGTTAAGGGTATTGATGGTGTCTTTATCATGAACAACTCCCTCCTCACCATTAACCCCAACCCCGGTGTGAAGGTCTATGGTGAGAGGATCATTGAGTGGGGCGGCCGGGAGTACCGGGTCTGGGATCCCCGGCGCTCCAAGCTTGCTGCGGCCATACTTAACGGTCTGCGGGGTTTCAGTCTGAATTCAGACTCCAGGGTTCTCTATCTGGGTGCATCGGCCGGGACAACTGCCTCACACATATCTGATATCGTCACGGATGGGAGGGTCTACTGCATCGAATTCTCTCCCAGGATGATGCGGGAACTCCTGGGTGTGTGTGAATCCAGAAAAAACATGGCCCCCCTCCTTGAGGATGCCTCAAGACCCCTCAGTTACCTCAGGATGGTTGAGGCCGCTGATCTCGTGTACTGCGATGTTGCACAGCCTGACCAGACCAGGTTATTCACTGAGAATATGAATTGCTTCCTGAAGAGGGATGGTTATGGACTCATAATGATAAAGGCCCGGAGCATAGATGTTACAAGAAGTCCCAGAAAGATCTTCCGGGAGGAAGTAGGGAAGCTTGAGTCTTCTGGTTTCAGAATAATTGATCAGGTGGGTCTCAATCCCTACGAAAAGGATCATATGGCGGTTCTGGTTAAAAGGGATGTTTAGAAGAGCATATGATTTTTTGATATATTTTTAGTAAAAAAAGGTATATATTGGATTAATTACATAATTTCAATCCCAACTGCAGGCCATAATTTCACCTCCGGGTTATTGTTCACAATAACCTGGAGTTGAATTTTAATTTTTTGCGTTAATATCATGATGTAAAGGTGAGTTTTAATAATATTTAAAGCTGAGAGGGGATAGAACAGCCAGAACTGCGGTTAAACTGTTTCTAACCTAATAATATTTTTTCTAGTTCTATAATAACTGGTCCAGGCTGTCTCCAACCTTCCTTATCACTTCATCAATTATGATGGACGCAAGTTCATCCTTTTCCATAAGGGGAAGCTCGGTTACCATGTCTGAGACAATGATGGCCCGGTTCCTGTCTGAGCCAAAACCCCCAACGGACACGTCGTTGGCAACCACCATATCAACACCTGATTCCCTTATCTGTTTCCTTGCAGATTCCACCAGTGCCTCATCGTCCACATCATACTCTGCCTTGAATCCAACGATGAACGCTTCAGGATTAATCTCCCTTGCGATCCCTATTACCTTGGGGTTGGGTCTGAGTTCAACTGAAAACTCCTCTGAGGATGATATCTTTCTCTCAGTGTAGACCGGCTTGAAGTCAGCCACTGCAGCCGCAGATATGAATACATCGTGATCAGCAACGAGTTCCCTGACCCTTTCGGCCATCTCCTCTGCTGTCTCTGCCCGGAAGGATCTTAACTGTGGGGGTATCTCCACAGATACGGTGCCGGCCACAACCGTGACATCAGCGCCCTCTATGTAGGCCCTCCTTGCTATGGCGAGACCCATCTTCCCTGAACTCCTGTTTGTAATCCCTCTGACGGGGTCTATGGGTTCATAGGTCCCCCCAAGACTCACAAGGACCCTTTTACCCTGCAGTCTCTGTCTGGAGGTCTGTCTCATTGCCTCGAGTACTATGGTGTCAATGTCCGGGAACTTGGCCTTTCCCTCATCCATGCGGGGCTCAATAAAGATAACTCCCTCTTCCTTCAGCCTCATGATATTCTCGGCTGCGGCGGCATACATGGCCTCATGCATTGAGGGCACCATGACAATTGGGGTGCCCATGCCTGATGCTGTGAGGAGGAGGGACGATATGGGGTTATCAGCCAGCCTGTATGCCAGTTTACCTATAATGTTGGCTGTTGCCGGCGCCACAAGGATCAGGTCAGCGCCTGCGTATTTAACGTGCTCAATTTCCCCTGTAAGTTCCAGTACAGGTTTGCTTCCGGTTGCAAATTCCATTGCATAGGGGTGTATTATCCGGCAGGCGTCCTCGCTCATGAAGCACTTAACCTCGGCTCCCTGCCTCCCAAGCTCCCTTGCAAGCTTCACCGCCTCGATGGCTGCAACACTCCCTGTGACGCACAGTATGATCTCCATGGAATCCCCATCATGTATCATCTATAACTACAACCGTCTTCTCACCGGTCAGCATTTCTATTATATTATTGAGGGTTTCCAGTTTGCCAGGCACTCTCCTGGCATCCTCCCTCATGACCCTTATCTTGAAGCGTTCTTCCCCATCCTTCCCGAATACAATGTTGATCCCTGATATCCTTGCAGGTGCTAGAACATCCTCTGCAACTGATTTGAGGTCTGATTTCTCTCCAACAACCCGGACCTTCTTTCCTATGGCCCTTGATATTGCCTTCACAATTTTACCGCCCTTGCCTATGAGTTTACCGACCTCACCAGCTTCTGTGATTATTATAACTATCCCGTCAAGGTCTATGGCCCTTTTAAATCCCAGTTTACCTTCTCCAATCCTGTATAGAACCTTCGCAATCTCCAGTTCAGTTTGAGTTACCTCCCCTGTTTTAAGTTTATTTTCACAGCCCTGACATAAAATTCCGCTTTTAAGACAGACATCGCATATTGGCAATACCATTGCTTCTTCCTCCTTTTCTTTAGTGGTTACCGTGATTATCGTGAACAAGGTCACACTGTATAATCAAGGTTTAAAAAGCCATTAGCAGCCCTTAAACCTCTGGAGATAAAATAAAAAGAGCCCGTCTATTTATCACTGCAGCGACCCTATGGTTAATTAATTACTTTGATAAATATAAATTTATAGTTTTGGATGGCAAAAAAATAAGAAGGGATTTGGGGGCTGGTGTGAAAATCAGAGGAACCTCAGGGTCCTGACAATGAGGTCGAAGTTCCGGCTCTCGGCATCGAATTTATCTGCCGGAGCTGTGCAAAGTATCACATAGACCCTTCCATTGTTCTCTATCCATATTGCCCTCTGCTTTTTCTGTATTCCGCTGTCTGTGATGATGTAAAGGTTTTCGATTGCCTGGTAACTGCCTATGGTCGTGTTGGTCTCTGAGACTCTCCTGTAACTTGAATTTGTGAAAAGGGCTTCATAATTCGCCCTGTACATGTCGTAAAGGTTCCCCTTGAGGTCCTTTGACTGGATAACCACAGAGACCTGGGCAAGACCTGAGGAATCAACGGATGATGGGTCTCCAACCGCTGCAACTGTGTCATTGGCAAGTGAATTCGCTGTTACCCAGTCTGATGGATACTCAAATGAAACATTATTCCCTGTAAACGTTTTTGTCTGGTTTTCAGAGCCTGCATCCTCTGATGTGCAGCCGGATACAGACACAACCAGGACCATGAAAAGGATTAACATGTACCTCTTCATATCATTAACCTCGCTAGGGTGATGATGGCGGATTCTGAGTGCCGCCAGTGCCTCCTGTCCCCTGGTTATCCTGTGGCGTTGATGGTGTGGATGGCGTTGATGGCGTCTGTGGTGTGGATGGTGTCTGTGGTGTTGTGTTCTCCTGACTGAATGTTTTATTGGATGTTAAAGTTACATTCTTCACTGTGTCGTTGGAGGATGGGAAGGCGCTCTCATTCACCGTGACTGTCCCCGTGGCCGGAGTTTCTGGCTGAATATTCATGAAGTAAAGACCAAAGCCCGTGCCGAAGAGGAATGCCACCACAAGGACTATGGCCCCTATCAGGGACAGGTTCGGCCTCTTCCTCCTTCTGGTCTCATCTGTCCTGACATACCTTTCAATGAGCTCCTCTTTCTCTTTCCTGTCCTTCTTTATTCTTGACTCCTCCACCCAGTGGTCAAGGGGCTTTTCAGGAGTCTCCTGTCCCTGAAGCCTTCTTATGTTCTCCACTGCCTCCAGGGTTTCAAGTTCACGTGTGTACTGTTCCCTGAGTGATCTGTACTCCTTCTCTGAAATGCTTCCCTCTTCACGTTCCCTTTCAAGTTTCTTGAGCTGTCTCAGGATCATTTTCTTATCCTGACTAATCATCACCATCTCCTGAATTAAATCAGTGATAATAAACGGATCTATATTGTACTCACCAGTATATAAATTTACAGAGTGCCGCGCCACACCCTTAAAATGACCCGCCCATTGCTCTTACTCACGTTTTAATCTCCTTTGAGGGATCAGAATTAATCAATAATCAGTCATTTCAGGGTATGAACCCAGAATCTTGAAGAATGGGGTCCTATCAGATATACTCCTGAGTATGTCCATTACATGCGGGTCCTTCCGGTGTCCCTGGAAATCCACAAAGAATATGTACTTGCCAAGACCCCTCTTTGATGGGCGGGACTCTATCTTGGTGAGGTTGACTCCCGCATCTGCGAAGAAGCCCAGGATCTCATGGAGTCCCCCTGGTTTATCCTCTGATAGTGAGAAGACTATGGAGGTCTTATCCCTTCCTGTTGGTTCATGGTCACCCTCTGAAAGGACTATGAACCTTGTGAAGTTGGGGTCAAAGTCCTGGATGTTCTCTGCAATCACCTCGAGGCCATATATATCCGCAGCCCTTCTCGTTCCTATGGCCGCCCACTCCATCCTCCCCATTATGGTCCTTGCAGCTGCAGCCGTGCTTGGTGTTGAGTGTGTTGAGACCCCAAGTTTCTCCAGAAATCCTCTGCACTGTGCAAGGGACTGGGGATGGGAGTAGACCTCCCGGATCTCATTCATGGCGACACCCCTGTTAACGAGGAGGTTGTGCCTTACACGGAGTATTATCTCCCCCTCTATGCAGAGATCATATTCCCAGGCAAGGAGGTCAAGGGTGACCCCCACCGGGCCCTCTATTGAGTTTTCGATAGGTACAACACCCCTTGAGGCCACTCCAGTTGCCACTGCGTCCAGCACCTCGAGTATTGAGTCGAAGGGGATGAGTTCCTCACCGACCCTCCGGGCTGCCTCCTCTGTGAATGTCCCCTCAGGGCCCAGATAGGCTATGGGAAGAGATGTCAGTAGAGACCCCCCTTAAGGTAGTTGTTTATCCTGTCTGTTGTTGACTGATAGAATCGCCTTATGGTTGCCCTGCCGTCACGGTAATCTGCAAGGGTGGCTGAGACCCCTAGGCGGACAAGGTGACGTATGAATTCCTCTGCCGCCTCCCTGTCCTCAACGTCGATGACCGTGTCCTCATAGGCGGCCTCACCAGCTGATATGCTCTTTATCCTCTCAAGCATGGGGTATATTATTGCCTCCCCGAGGCGGCGTGCCCTTTCACGGGTTTCATCATCTGATTCATCGAGTTCATAGGCCTGGAAGCCCTCCCTTATGACTCTGCTGAAGAAGAAGGGTCTTCCGAAGTCGAAGGGATAGCTGAAGGCGTATGCGAGTTCACGTGCATGGGCCTGTGATGAGGTGTACTTCAGGGGAGGCACCTCCATGCTGGGGTCCTTCATAACCACACCCTCCCTTCCAGCCATTCCCAGGGCTCTTATTATATCCGCGACCTCACTGGCGGCCTCCTCAATGGGGTAGACCCCAAAGAGGCGCACATTAGGAAGTCCATAGGAATCCAGGAGCGCCCTCCTCTCTTCAACAGGGAGGGGTCTGTTCGTGTTCTTCTCCCTCAGATCGAATACCCTGAATCCGAGGGGTCCGACCTCAGGGTAGTCCTGTGAAACATAGGGGTTGTCCCTTCCAATCATCTCTCCACATATAACAAGGTCCGGGTGTTCCCTGAAGAATTCAGAAAGGTCAAGGAGCTCCTGGGCCTTTCGGGTGGTGAATGGGCAGACATGACCCCCCCTTGTGAGTGCAACGGTCTCTCCCGATGATAGGCATGCTATACGGACATTGTAGCCGTTCATCTTTTCCTCTACAGCAACCCTGTCCCTGAAGTGTTCCTGGATGGTGGGTGAGAGTAGCAGTGTCCTCCTTATCTTTGGAAATCCCCTTATGACCTCAGTTTCATCTCCAAGGTAGATCACCGTCCCTGCCTCCAGGTCCCCCAGGGACTTCTTGAAGAGGAGGGCCTGCATACCCGCAGATTCAAGTAGCCTCACGCTCCCCCGGGCAAATGCAACCTTCAACCTGGAGGATGGTACCCCTGTCCTTTCCTGGATCAAATCGAAGGGGATGTCACTGTTCATTGAATTCACTTGAGACGTCTTAAAAAAAGGAGGTTTAGAAGACACCCTCTATCTCAACTATGAGGTCAAGGATGTCTGTCTTCGTTACTATACCCTCAACTTCCTGTTTGATTACAGGGAATCCCCCGTAGCCTGTCTCCAGCATTAGTGATGCCACTTCAGTTACCGGAGTCTCCTCCTCAATGGTCCTCACGTTCTGTTTCATTATATCCTCCACGAGGAGGTTTCTTATCCTTGAGGGTTTGTGCCTGTCCGGGACGAGCTTTCTGAAGTTTATGACGGCCCTTGTCATGTCCCTGGCTGTGAGTATTCCTGCAAGTTCGTCCTCCTCCATGACCAGCAGGCGGCCTATGCCTGCGTCGATCATTATCCTCCTTGCATGGACGACCCTCTCTGCCGGGGACACCGTTATCATCTCTGTGCTCATGACATCGGCTGCAGTGTACTTCTCATAGGCCCTTCCCCTGCAGATGTCAAGGAGGTCTGATTTTGTGACTATACCCATGATTTCACCGTCATGGAGAACCGGAAGGCTTCCGATGTTGTTTTCGAGCATCACGCTTGCTGCGTTTCCGGCGTCCATGTCTGGCTCTGCGGTTATGAGTTCCGGTGTCATGACCGTTGAGACATGGAAGTGGGAGGGTGCCATGTTGCCGTACCTTGAGGATCCGAGCTTGAGTGCTATGTCCTTCTCGGTAACTATACCAACAAGTTCCCTCTCATGGTCGCTGTTGGTGTTTATAACGAGGAGCCTTGAGACGTTCCTTTTATCCATGAGTCTCAGGGCGTCACATATGTTCTGATCCTTATCGATGCAGACAGGATCCTCTGACATGATGTTTTTGATTATCATACTCTCCACCTACTGGATTCCGCTTATTATATCTGTTTTTGTTATTATACCCACCAGTTCATCGTCCTCAACCACTGGAAGGCCGCTTATACCGTTTTCAAGCATCATGGCTGCTGCGCTGGATGCATCCACAGATGGTTCCACC
Source organism: Methanothermobacter sp. CaT2 (assembly GCF_000828575.1). Taxonomy (GTDB): domain Archaea; phylum Methanobacteriota; class Methanobacteria; order Methanobacteriales; family Methanothermobacteraceae; genus Methanothermobacter. Next base: position 1,108,018 of record NZ_AP011952.1, read on the forward strand.
TTTATCACGTCCTCAGTCATTATGTCCCCTGCTGTTAGCATCGCGATGGTACGGACCCTTTTCTTCTCCTCTGAGGTTCTGCTTATGAAGTAGACCCTCTCGACGGGTATGCCCCTCTCAGGGTCCTCGAAGGTTGCGAATGAGAGGTTCTCTGAGGTTATTATCCCCTCAACTGCGCCGTTATCTGTTACGACCACCCTTGAGATGTTGTTCTCCTCCATGACGCCTATTACATGGGACAGTGTGTGGTTGGGTGTCACCGTTTTAACGTCCTCTGTCATGAGGTCCCTCACCTTCCATCTGCCGGCGCATCTGTCCTTGAAGAACCTGAGAAGGTCCTTCTTGGTTACTATGCCTGCAAGTTCCTCTCCATCCATTACAAGGAGGGACCCCACATTCTTCCTGAGCATGAGCTCCGCTGCATCCCGGGGGGTGTCATTAACATTCACGGTTACGGGGTTCTCTGTCATCACCCTCCTTATTGAGATCTTATCTATTGGTCTCCTCCTCCAGTCGGGGCCGTTAACCCGGAGTTTTCTGGTTATATCGGTCTCAGTCACTATGCCGACCGGTTTACCATCTGCATCAACAACCACGACCCTGCTTATCCCGTGTCTCAGCATGAGGTTCCTTGCATAGGCAACCTGCTGTGTCTCATCCATGACGATGACTTCATCTGTCATTATGCTCCCTATATCCACTGTAACCACCTACCCTGCTATTGCCCTCAGTAAGTCGCTTTCAGTTATTATTCCTGTCAGTTCCCCGTAGTCCACCACGGGAAGTCCTCCTATTCCATGTTTCTCCATGAGCTCACATACCCTTCCCAGGGGTGTTGTGGATGTTACCATGCAGACCTGTGTCTCCATGATCTCGTTTACAGGTGTTGAGAGGACCTCCTCGGCACTGTTGGTTTTCATTGCACTGAAGGCCTGGTTCCTTCCAAGGAACTCGAGTATGTCAGTGGATGTCACTATCCCGACAAGTTTTTCCTCCTCAGGGTGTGGAGTTTTTCTCTCCTCGCCAAGAACAGGTATCCTCCTTAGCCTGTTCCTCACCATTATCTTTGAGGCACCCTCTATGGGTGTTCCTGGTGTTGTGCTTATCACATTTGCTGTCATGTGCTCCTCTGTCACCTCGTCATTGAATACTCCTGCCATGAGAAGCACGAAGTCCCTCTCAGATACTATGCCTGCTATCTTCTCGTCATCATCAACGACTGGTAGTGCGCCGACGCTGTTCTCAAGCATCATGCTCACTGCATCTGCAATTGAGTCCCTGGTGGTTATGCTGATGACGTCCCGGGTCATGATGCTTTTAACGGGTTCGTTGACAGCTGCAAGGAAGTTATCATCATATTTTTTATCGATGATCTTGGATTTATCTCCCCCTCCTAAAAAGTCCAGGATATCCATGGCCGTGACTATCCCCTGGAGCTTACCTGTCCCGGGGTTTGTTATTGGAAGCCTCCTGAATTTGTTCTTAACCATTATCTCCGCTGCTTCTTTGATGGTGGCTGTCTGTGGTATGGAAATAACTTCCTTCCTGGCGATGGCCATCACATCGCCTTCATGGTCGAAGTTTCTGCTCTCGAATTCGACGGGACCACGGTCCCTAGACTTTACCAGGTTTATGGTGTCTTTTTTTCTCATTTACACACCTCTCTGGGAGATATACTTACATGAAGTAAGTATCGTTATTACTTAAAATAATTTTATTAATAAAAACTGGGTTCTGGATGATGGATCCTTCTCCTATCATGGGCCACCATTTCACTTGATATAGGCTTTGAGGACGTCCTCCCTGGACACTATGCCCAGAAGATCGGCTTCCTTCACCATGCTGGGGTCACTCTTTATGAACACCGGCTTCTCAACCACCGGGATCCTGCCGATGTCCCTCTCCAGCATCAGAAAAGCAGCTTTTTCAGAAGGCGTATCTGGTGTTATGGCTATGGGTGGTGTCTTCATTATCTTCTCAACCGCCACTGATCTCACATCCCCGGACTCCCTGTGAATCCTGGCATGGCCGTACCTTATGAGGTCCTTCCTTGTTATGATACCTATCAGTTTGCCGTTCTTCATCACCGGAAGCCCTGAAAATCCTGATTCATCCATCTTATCCCATACAGCTGATACAGGGTCGCTGTGCTGGCAGGTGACAGGTTCAGGTGTCATTATCTCCATCACAGGACTCTTAACTGGTTCATAGCCATTTTCAAGGAACCCTGCGATGAAGTCTATGGTACTGACTATCCCGACAAGTTTCATGCTCTCTGTTGACTCAACCACCGGGGCCTGTATTTCACCCGCCCTCACCAGGTCGGCTGCAGCCTTCATTGCCTCCATTTCAGGGGTCAGGATAAGCTTGGGCCTTTCCATTATTCCCCTTGCCTCAAGGTTGGACTTTGTCGCTGTGATGTTAAGCACATCACCCCGGGTTATAATACCTCTCAGTTTTTCCCCGGCGACTACAGGGACGCACCTGAAATCCTCATCCCTTAAAATAGACCTTACTCTTGTGGCGGCGGTTTCAAGTGAGACTGAGACAGGATTTAATGTCATTACGTCTCTTACAAACAAATCATTCACCCTCTAAGTCCTCTTTACACTCCTCACATATGTATTTACCGTCGTACTCCTCAAGGTACTCCTCAAAGTTGCCGCAGATCTCACAGACACCTGGAACTGACCTCTCATTTTCAGGTAGCTGTACCCTGTTCTCCTCAATCCTTGCATTCTCAACAAGGATCTCTGTGAGTTCCGGGGCCACCATCATGACGTCGGAGGATGTCAGGATCCCGACGAGCGCGCCGTCCCTGACCACCGGAAGCCTCCTTATGCTGTTCTTGGCCATCAGCCTCGCTGCTTCGCTGAGCTCCCTGTCAGGTTCTATGCTTATAAGGTTGCGGGTCATTACCTCCCCCACTGTAACCTCACTGGCCTGCAGGTCTCTGGAAACAACCTTCCTTATGATGTCGCTCTCGGTTATGAGTCCCTCTGGTTCGGAGTTGCTCTTGACGATGATGCTTCCAACCTTCTTTTCGGTCATTATTGATGCTGCTTCTGCAACGCTGATGCCAGGGTCTGCTGTTATAACATTCGATGTCATGGCATCATGGACTGTAACCTTTGTTTCCATTTCCATCTGAAAACCTCCTACCTAAGGCCAAGGGCCCTATGCATCTGTGGTATCACGTAAACATCCATATACTTTCCGGCTTCCTGAGACATTTCCAGCAGGCGAGGAGTGTTTTGAGCCCACTGCTCAGGGGGACTGCATGGCTGTATAACCAATGGAAGTCTTTCCAGCTCATCAACGCATTCAAGGAGCCTCTCTGCGAGAGCCCCGATGTAGTCTGCCCCCGTTGTGGGCATCACAACCACCTTACAATATGTATTTACACCTCTTGATATTAATATGTTTATGACTTGAATCTCCCGATCAATGAGGTCACCGGGGCTGGATATATCGGATTCTGTAGTACCTGATCTTAAATTATCTGAAAAATGTTCAGATATTTTTATATCAACTGAGGCGTAGTCAAAGAGGTGAGCTATCCTCTCTGCATTGCCGGGCAGGGACCCGTTGGTCTCGAGAAGGGTCCTGTGAGGGCTCTCTTCAAGGAGTTCTGTGATAAAATCAGGGTAGAGGAGAGGTTCACCTCCTGTGATACTGATTGAATGAAAATCAGGCGTTATTAACCCTTCAATAATCTCTGTAAGTTCAGGGGCTGTGAAGAGCCTCCCGGCTGAGGGGTCCCTGCTCTCTGGTGTGTCACAGTAGCTGCAGTTGAGGTTGCAGCCGGCGAACCTCACAAAGATCTGCCTCCTTCCCACAAGGAGGCCCTCGCCCTGGATGCTGCTGAAGACCTCCACGATGGGTGCCCTCATCAAGATCACCGGGATATCGTGTATATGGCCCCCTGCCCTATACCCTCATTCACACAGACCTCGACGGAGGATATATCATACTTACTGCTCAGTTCCTTGAAGAGGGTTGCGGCAAAGTACCTTGAAAGCTCCTCTGCAGAGCTGGATTCAAGGTCCAGGAGGCAGCAGTCCTCCTCGGGTATGCTGTACTTCTTACCCGCTATTTCAAATTTAACTGTTCTGGTGGTGGATGTGAAGTTTATGAGGGGGTTCCTGAGGGGTATCAGGAGTTTATGGTCAAATTCGCTGCATATTCGTCTGACTATATCCTTAACATCCTTGAAGTCAGCTACAAAACCATGCGTACCGCTCCTCTTACCCTCAACCTTAACATCAACTATGTAGGAGTGACCGTGTATGCAGCCGCATGACTCATGTTCGGGTATCATGTGGGCGGCTGAAAACCTCAGGTTTGCGTGTATTCCATTTATAACTATCTTCATCATTACCACTTCAACTGTTGAATGGGGAGCCGGGTAGCCTATCCTGAAACACCTTAAAAGATCAGGGTCCTGGCCATATCCTCAGACACACCAGTATCCAGACACCAGCAGCATCCCCCGACACCTTAAAAGATCCGGGTCTTGGCTATATCATCCTCTATGGAATCTATCTCGTGTATATACGCCATTGCAACGTTCTCAGCTATTCCCTTAATGTCATCAGCTGACAGCTCAGGCTTTTCATCCAGGAGCCCAATGGTGTCGACATCCTCTGGTGTCCCCCTCTCATGGATGTTGACGCCCAGATGTATCTTCATGCTTGAGACAGAGGCCGTTGCTATTGAAACCGTGAGCTTAGATGAACCTATGTAGAGGTCATCACCCTCCCGCCTTGTCCGCACACCAGTTCTCATGAGTTCCTCCATGAGCAACATCACCAGAATCCTCTGCCTGTGGTATGCGAGCCTCAGGCTGGATGGCTGTTCATCGAAGTGCTCAACGATGAAATGGAGGACCTCTTCAGATCTTATCTCCAGTTCAACGTCCTCATAGTCCACTATATTCTTAACGTCCATGGGGCCTATCCATGTTATTATGCTTGAGCCCTTTATTCCCAGTTCACTGAGGGCCCATGCAGGTTCTATCTGACTCCCATCATAGAGGAGGGGATCTTCAAGGTGCTCATATAACATTACATCACCAGCATTATATCTGGAGCTGCCCCTATTTAATCTATTTAATAAGTAGGATGCCGGGACTGCCATCCTCCTCCATGGATGACAGTATCAATGAATCCACTGGATGAATCCATGCACGGAGGCCCCGGCTGGAGGTCCTGAGTGAAACTTCTGGGTGCTCACTCAAGGACCAGGAGTTCCCGGTAACCTGTCCTCCTGTCCATAACCCTCCTCAGTACTCCCTGGTATGGGATCACGGCTATCTCCGCAGTTGTCCTCACCGGGGAGTCCCCCCTGAGGTGGCCCCCGGTAACCCTGCCCTCTGAATCTGCAACCGCAATGTGTATGTGCACTCCATCAGGGGAGATGGTCCCCTGGAGTGAAAGGATCTCAAGGGGCCCCTCAACCGTGAGTTCTGATTCATCAGCCGTCCTTATCCTGACGCGGTGGAGGCTTCCTATGCCCGTCACCACCACGCCTTCCGAAAAAGCTGCCCTCATCTCCTCCATGAGGTCCATGCCCGGTTCAAGTCTTATGAGAATCATATGAAAAGATTTATAGTCACATCAAGCATTTAATTTATCTATGAGAGCCAGAATCCGTGACTTCATACACACCACTGATGACCTTTTCTTTGCTGTGACCTCATACCTTCATCCTGATGGGAGAATCATGTCATTTTTACGTTACATACCGGATAGACATGGTGAAAGATCACTGGACTCTGCAAGATACTCAAAGGTCAGCTCGGACGTGGCATACCGTTTCCTTGAGGATGCGCACCCTGAGTACCTTCACCACTATGATGAGCTCGGGGTTCTCATGATGGGCGTGCCCCACGATAGGGTCGAGGAGATACTGAGGCCTGAAAATCGTCTGGAGGAGATAATGGAGTCCCCATCAGATCCACTCCTCGAAAAGGCTGTTAAAATAGCAGATACACTCCACGATGCAGCCGGGATCCCCTACAGGTCCATGGGAGTCTCTGGATCCATACTGCCCGGGCTCTATGACCCCGAGAACTCCGACATTGACTTTGTTGTCTATGGACTGAAAAACCACCGGAGGGCCATGGAGGCCTTCGGTGAACTTAAGGATGACCCCTCCTGGCCACTCATGGGCCTCGATGAAGAGCTCCTCAGGAGGGTCTACAGCAAGCGGATCGTTGACGACACCCTATCCTTCAGGGAGTTCTGCTGGTATGAGATGCGCAAGAACAACCGTGGAAGGGTAGATGGAACCCTCTTCGATATCCTTGCAGCCAGGGACTGGAGTGAAATAGATGGTTACTGGGGTGATACAACCTATGAGCCCCATGGGACCATAACCATTGAGTGCACAGTCACTGATGCCCTTGAGGCCTTTGACAACCCCTCAAGGTACCTTGTGGAGGATGTCAATGTGATTGAGGGCCCTTCAGTTGAGATAGGGGAGGTCGTATCCTTCACCCACACCTATGCGGGTCAGGCCAGGGAGGGGGAGCGCATAGTTGCAAGGGGTAAACTTGAAAGGTTCACCGGAAAATCAGAGGGTTACAGGGTAGTTGTTGGAACAACCAGAGAAGCCATGAATGAATTCATAAAGCTGAAGGATCTCAGACTGGAGTAAACAGAAATATGTGGAGGTTTTTGTGTGAACATTGGACTCATAGGATTTGGAACAATAGGGGCAGGTGTGGTGGAAATATTCAACACCAACCCTGATATCATAATGAAAAAGACAGGGATGGACCTCAGGCTCAGAAGGGTGGTTGACCTTGACATTGAAACCGACCGTGGCGTTGAAATAGATCCGGGGATCCTGTCAACCGACGCAGATGACATTCTCGAGGATCCTGAAATAGACATCGTCATAGAACTCATAGGTGGCTATGAACCGGCGCGTAGCTTCATCCTGAAGGCCATAGAAAATGGTAAGCACGTTGTAACAGCCAACAAGGCCCTCCTTGCAAGGCACTGGGATGAAATAATGGATGCTGCCAGCAAGCATGGCGTGAGGGTTGCATTTGAGGCCAGTGTTGGTGGTGGTATACCCGTCCTCAGGGCCCTCAACGAGTCCCTCGCAGCCAACAGAATAGAATCCATATATGGAATAATAAACGGTACCGCCAATTACATACTGACCAGGATGGCCTCAGAGGGCATGGAATTTGATGATGTCCTGCGGGAGGCCCAGAGGCTCGGATATGCTGAAAGGGATCCCACCTTCGACATAGAGGGCCATGACACCGCACAGAAGCTAATAATACTCACACTGCTTGGTTTTGGTGTCCATGTACCAGAGAATGAACTCCATGTTGAGGGTATAAGCAGTATAAGGAGGGATGACATTGAATATGCCACTGCAGAGCTTGGATGCAGTGTGAAGCTCCTTGCAACAGCCAGGCTCAATGATGGTGAACTGGAGCTGGGTGTTACACCAACCCTGGTACCACATCATCACCTCCTCTCCTCTGTGAACGGTGTATTCAACGGGATATACATAACCGGGGACTTCACAGGGCCAGTCATGTTCTATGGAAAGGGTGCAGGGAGGAGGGCCACTGCAAGCGCAGTTGTCGCAGACTGCATGGATATTGCAGTTAACCCTGAGGGATCAATGCCCACAGGTCCAGGCGTCAGGGTTGTTGAGTCAGTGAGGGACTTCTCCAGGACATCCTCAAGGTACTACATAAGGCTTGATGCCGTAGACAGGGCAGGGGTGCTCCATGAAATAGCCGGAGCCTTCAGCAGGCACGGTATAAGTATAGAATCTGTGACCCAGAAGGGCACCCATGAGGGTGAAACTGTGCCGATCCACATCGTAACCCATGAGGCAAGTGAGGGGGCTATCCAGGGGGCCCTCTCTGAGATATCAGAGATCAGGTGGGTGAGGGGTGAACCCCTGCGCCTCCGGATACTCTGAACCAATAATTTTTTAAATGTTAGTAATAATTTAATATTAATTAATATTATAAGGTGTGGTGATCAGATGTCGGTTGCTGTGTCCATGATATCTGAATTCATGTTCTGCCCCCTCAAACTGTACCTCCGGGAGGTTCTCGGGGTGAGGGAACCCATGAGACCCGAGGCAGTACACCTCAGGAAGGCCTACCTTGACTTCAGGGCAGCGGCAGAGAGCATCACCCGGAAACTGGAAGATGATGTTGGGGTGGATGAACTGGAATCAATGCTGATGGAGGACCTTGAGAGAATTCTGGGGGACCTTAATGAGGGTGAAAGGGATCTGATAGCTGAACCCCTGGTATTTGAGGTGAGGACCATGGCACTGCGTATAGGGAGGGCCATGAACATCCTGGGGGGCCAGTGCGACAGGGTGGCCTCCCTCCTCTTCCCACCCCTCATCAGGGACTACCCCATATATGATCCGTCCATCGAACTGCATGGCCGTGTCAGCATGGAGATAAGTGGTGGTTCATATCACCCCCTCAAGTTCAGGACATCCCTGCCACCTGCAAGTGGGGTATGGCCCTCTGACAGCCTTGAAATAACGGCCCAGGCAATTCTGGTTGAGAGGGAATTTGAAACAGAGGTCATGGTATCCTTCATAGACTATATCCTGCCTGCAGAGCGGCGGCCGGTGGTGATAGATTACCGCAGGAGGGAGTACCTCTTCGATGTGCTTGATGAGATAAGGAGGATAACCGAGGATGGTGAGGTTCCCTCAGTGGATCTGAACCCATCAAGATGTGCCGGTTGCAGCCTTGCAGAGGTCTGCTCCAGGGAGGGTCTGTACTGACCCAGGTTACCTGGCGGATGAAGGTCACCCGGGATCAGAATACATGATTTTCATCAGAGGATGTGGGGCCTGCAAAGATTACCATACTCTGAACCAGATCCGGTGATTTTTTTGAGATAATTTCCCAGAGTTTAAATAATTGTTTCAATATAATACCTATGGTGATGCTATGAAGGAGGAACTTCTTAAAAAGTGTGAAAATCTGGACAGTCCGGATATAATGAGCAGCTGCCGTGTTCTCCTGGAACTTGCTGAGAAGAAGAAGGATGAGATACCTGAGGAGGACCAGAGCTACCTTGAAATGGCAGAGAACCTGAAACCATCAGACGTCTCAAAGGTCCTGGAACTTGCCCTCAAAATAAGGGAAAGCGGTGACATAAAGGACACCGAACTCAAAAACGCTGCAAGCAAGCTCATAAGGGCAATTGAGATGAGCTGAATCTTTTTTCTAAAATTTTTTACCCCTTACCTTTTCTATACTGAAAACAGCGGTATCAGCCACCGCCATGACACTCATAACCCCTGCCTGTATGGGGTCTGTTACAACGAGGTCAGCCACATCGGTGACGCTCCCCGGCATGTTGAGGCTGATAACCGTAATATCATGTTCCCTCTTAACCACCTCAACGGCCCTTGTGATTTCACCGCCCATGAGGGACCCTGCAAGTACGAGGGCCGCCACCCTCGGTAGTCTCCCCACAGCCCTCACTGCCTCTGCAAGCTCCTCCTCTCCAACCAGGGGTATGGTGTCGATGCTTATACGTTCACCCCTGATGTTGTGCCTGTCGGCCTCACTGATGGCCCCCATTGCAACCTGGGAGACCTGGGCTCCCCCACCGATTATGATTATCCTCTTACCATAGATCTCCTCCAGTGACCTGTGTACCTTCACATCCAGTACCGTGCTGGAGGATTTCAGCTCATCAATGAGGGACTCCCGGTCATCTATATCCTCAAGTTCCATGTATATTGCGCCATGCCCATCCCTTTCAACGTAGAGGTGGGCGTAGGTGATGTTTATATTCCTTGAGGCTATCATGCCGGTTATCTCACTGAGAACACCTGGCCTCTCCACGGTCTTTATGCTCAGAGCCACTGAACTCATTAAAATCACTGGATCAATCTGATGCCTCAAGGAGGGCCTTCTCCCTCCTCCAGAGGCTCAGGTAGTTATCATCATCCCCCACAGGCACTATTTTAAGTCCAAGTTTCCGGTGTTCCTCTATCCATCCCTCATCAAATACAGGGACCTCTATCTTTATGTGCTCATCGGTGGGGTTTACAACTATCAGGTTACGGTAGGGGAACTCAAGTTCAACTATGTACCCCCCGAGGCTTATCATGTGCCTTGGTCTTATCACTATCTTCATACTATCACCTTCAAACAAATGCTGTGACCAGTGCCAGGACCCCGAGCACCGAAGCCGCCGCCGTTACAGGGTAGAACTGCTTGAATGTGAATACCGGTGCAAAGGCGCTGAATATGGCCATGAGGACCGGGAAAACCGCCGCAACTGCAATGTTAACCAGTATGCCCCAGCTGAGTATGTTCGGTGGCACTCCCAGGAAGAGGACTGAGAAGAGACACCCCAGTGTGAACATGAGGAACCCCCTGGTTATGTAGACAAATGCCCGGTAGCGTGCGGCATACTCCATGTATGGCCCCTCTATCACATCAGCCTTTGTCTTGAGGATTGCGAAGGGGTACTCGTTGAGGAGTATCATGTATCCTATGAAGAAGACAACGGCCCCCACCACACCGGCCAGGGTAAATAGGACGGGTCCATGGATCGCCTGATATGCCACTATGTCCTTCAGGAAGATGCTGCCTGACATCACAGCCGGCACAAAGATTGCAAGGTAAATTGGGAAGGAGCCGAAGGCTATCAAACGGAATGCCCTCATTGAGCTCAGGTCCTCGAGGAAATACCTCTGAAGATCCGGGTGCTTCGCCCCCCTTGCAAGGTCAGGGAAGGGCATCCCCATGGACATGACAGACCTTGAGAGGGAACCCATGAATACATATATGACCTCCTCTATCTTAAGGAACCCGACGATGGCGACAAGGCTTGCCAGGGCCCCCAGAGTGTACATGGGTGGTATGAGGAAGAGCAGTATTAGGAGGGCTGATATGAAGCCTACTATCGGGAGTGAATTGTAGAGCCTTGGCAGGGGTGAGCATGGCTTAACCGTCTTTTTATAGAAGAACTTCAGGGCCGCCATAAGCCCCGGGCTTGAGACAGGTGGTCCTATCCTCTGCTGTATCCTTGCATGCACAAATTTTCTTTCAATACCAGGGAGCCAGAGGCTCACAAGCAATCCCAGGATTACTGTTCCCAAAACCGTTACAACTGCGTATGATGGATCCATTAAATCACCTGCGAGGATTATCAGACAGATCTACAATTTCTATGGCCCTGTCTGTGCATGTGAAACAGGGGTCGCACTGCACTATGCCCAGCTGGGCGTCCGTGATGTGGTGGCCTATGCATGCATACTGCATTGCCCCTATGTTTGACATGGAGGGCGTCCTTATCACCGAGCCCCTGACCCTTCCATCCTCTATGGCATATGAGTGGTAGAGTCTGCCACGCGGTGCCTCCACATAGCTCCTGACAATGCCTGTGTCCTGCATCTCCCAGCTCCTGTCAACAACCCTGCCCCCGGGTAAATCCCTGAGGGCCTGTCTTATGATCTTCACCGATTCAAATATCTCAAGGACACGCATGAGGAGGTTTGCCCTCACATCACCACCATCCTGTGTTATCACGTCAAATTCAAAGGGGTCGTAGCATGGCATTTCACGCCTTGTGTCAAGGTCCACGCCGGTTGCCCTCAGGGTTGGTCCTGTGACGTGTAACCTCAGCGCATCCTTTCTGCTTATGGGGCAGACCCCTGTTATACGGGACATTATCATGGGATCAGAGGTGAACCTCTCTGCGAAGGCCTCCACCTTCTCCTCGATGAGGTCAATACCCTCCCTTATCCTCTGTATCTTCATCTCATCAAGGTCAGCCCGGGGTCTTATTCCACCTATTATGGGGACGCCGTACTGTACCCTGTTACCTCCTATGAGTCTTAGAAGTTCCATGACAGTCTCCCTTATGTAGAAGAGCCTCATGGAGAATGTCTCATGTCCCAGAACCTCATTTCCATGTGCAAGGTAAAGTAGGTGGCTGTGGATCCTTTCAAGTTCACCCACGATGATCCTAATGTAGGATGCCCTCTCAGGTATCTCAACCCCGAGGCCCTTCTCTGCAACCAGTACCGAGTTCCAGAGGTGGACGCCTGAACAGATACCGCAGACCTTCTCGGTGAGACTGTTGGCCTTCTCAACCGGGAGGCCCTCCATTATCCTCTCGATTCCCCTGTGGTTCACGCCAACCGTTATCTCGGCGTCCCGTACTATCTCATCCTCCACGAAGAGCCTTACACGGTATGGTTCTATGGCTGCTGAATGCACGGTCCCCATTGCTATTTCTGTCTCTATTATCTCCTGTTTTCCATCCATTGTAAGCACCTGAATCTGTTCAATCTGCCTCCAGCAGTTTTGGAAGTGCCGCAACTGCACCTGCAAGTACGTCCTCTGGCCTCACCGCGCAGCCCGGGACCCTGGCATCAACGGGTATGACCTGGTCCACCGGACCGCAGATCTCCTCAGAGGGTATGTCCCCATGTATGTTCTTGTAGACACCACCCATGAGTGCGCATGCACCTGCAGCTATAACCGCCTTTGGTTCGGGTATTGCATTGTATATTGCCTTCAGTGGTTCCTCGTTCTGCTTTGTAACCGGACCCGTTACTATGAGGACATCAGCCTCCCTCGGGTTCCATGTGAGGAATATTTTGTACTGTTCAGCATCATATTTCGGTGAGAAAACTGCGTTCACGATCTCTATATCGCAGCCATTGCATCCCCCTGTGTATACGAGCATTGCATGTACCGCCCTTGCCCTTGAAAATGATTTAAGTCCCATTTTGCATCACCTGATCCTCCTTGCAGCCTCTGCAAGGGTAGTGCTCTTCATAACACTCTTATCAGCCAGGAACTGGGATATGAATCTGAGCTTATCCTCTGATATCTTAACTGGTTTCTGTAGCACCCTCCCGGCGTCGAAGTCAACCTCCCCCACATCGTTGGGGTGTATGGTTCCGGGTTCACCGAAGAGTGCGTAGAGGGGGCAGAAGTCGTGACAGTAGTAACAGTGCACGCATTTTTCACTGTTCAGTACCGGTATCTGTTTCTTCACGAGCCCCTCAATTATCTCAACGGGTTCATCCAGGTCCCTCATCTCAATGGCCCCTGTGGGGCAGGCGTTGGAGCACCCTGCGCATCCTATGCATGAGACCTCGGCGACCTTGGGTTCAGGTTCCACCCGCCCCTCAAGGATCCTCCTTCGCAGTTCCATATCTGTCACACGGTCAGCTGCAAGGAATATCCTCTTCAGGTTGGTGTAGGATCCCTCCAGCATTATCCTTAGAAGATTCTTCACATGATCCACCATCCATTAATCTGATGCAAATTCCCTCTCAAATATCACTGCCCTTGCAGGGCATATGTTGGAGCATGCCCCGCAGTGTATGCATTTATCATCATCAACTACCATCAATCCGCTTTCATCCCTTGATATGGCATCCTCTGGACACACATCCAGACAGAGGCCGCACCTTATGCAGAGCCTCGGGTCTATGAGGGTGAATCCACCCTTTATACTTCTCTTCTTCATGGTTGTTCTCGGTATCGCATCGACAGGGCAGTGTATCCCGCACTTCTCACAGAGTATGCATCTGTCGGTGTCCACCTCTATGGATCCCCTGCGCAGTGTTATGGCATCCACAGGGCATATCTCAGAGCAGATACCGCATGATATGCAGTCCTCTGAGACTGATCCATCCCATCTGACCGTCTGGAAGCTCCTTGCCTCGCTAACATCACAGGCATTAACGCAGCGGCCGCATGAAACACAGTAGCCCCTGAGCTCCCCATCAACCATCCGCAGCGTACCCACAGGGCATGCCTCAATGCAGGGTGTCTCATCACAGTCCCTGCAGAGTGTCGGGTCATATCTTAGTCTGCCATCAACCATCCTGAGGGCGCCCCTCTCACAGGACTCTGCACAGAGGCCGCAGTTGAGGCATGACACTATGCTGCCCTCCCGACTATCCTCTGCCCCTCTTATTTTCACCTTAAAGTCGTCAAGGTATATTGCATTGCTGGGGCATTCCCGCATGCATTTGAGACAGAGGGTGCATTTTTCAGGGTCGATTTTGAGGTCCTCTATTGCACCGACCGGACAGACATCCTCACAGACACGGCACTCCGTGCATACGCCCTCCCCGGTATCAACAATAATGGCGCCTGTGGGGCAGTAGTACTGGCACCTCCTGCAGAGGGTGCATCTTTCGGTGTCGGTGACCACGTTGACCCTGGTGGCCTCATGACTCCTTGGAGTCCTCTTAACCGGTGGTTTAACTGCAAGGTTCAGTGATTCAAGGAATCGAAGCTGTCTGTCCTCTATGAGGTCAAAGGCGTCCACCCTTGCACCGAGGGGACATGCGTCCACGCAGAGACCGCACCTTGCGCATATGCCCTTAACAACACCATCCTCTATCTTTATACTGTTAACAGGGCAGGTCATCTCACATACACCGCAGGCATTGCACTTGGCCCTGTCAACAACGTATCCACCGTACCTGTTCCTGCGTATTGCCTTGTTGGGGCAGGCCTCCATGCAGGCGCCGCAGGTTATGCAGCTGAAGGCCCTGCCATCAATCATCCTTATGGCTTCTGTAGGGCATGCCTTAACACATTCCCCGAGTCCCTCACATTTTCCTGTTGATATGAACATGATCATAACCCCATGAGATTATCCGCGTCCAAGTAAGATCCTGCCTGCCATTATACCCACTGCTGCAGCCACAAATCCTGTGGCGACCGGGAGGTCCGTGTAGTAAGGGAATGGACCAAGGTTCCAGGCCACGAGGATGAGGGCCAGGATCAGCACTATGTAGGATGACGGCGGGAACCTGTCATCCCTTATCCTGCTTCCGAGTATGAATCCCAGTATGAATCCAAAGATTATTGGTCCTGTGAACATTTCTCAACTCCCCTCTATTCGGTGACCTCTTCACCCCTGAACTCCATGAAGGTTATAACAATTGCACTGAGACCCACCATGACCTTCAGGCCGACCACGATGTTCAGGTAGGGTATTATACCTGCATCTGTGGGGTCAGGGTAGTTGAAGAACCCGCTGACAGCTTGAGATACTCCGTACAGGTCAACTCCCAGGTTGTAAAGGAAGAAACCTGAGAATAAGAGGCCGCAGAGTCCGAGACCAACGTACCCGAGGGCTCCTATGCTCTCCATTGCAGACATGAATTCATGGGAAAACTGGAAGGGGCTCTTTTCAATTCCATAGACAACTGCACAGAATATGAACCCTGCTGCAACCATGGCACCGCCCTGGAATCCTCCGCCGGGTGTTATGTGCCCTCCCAGTACTGTGAGGATTCCGAGACACATTATGAATATGGCTGCAGGGAATGCGAATATCTTAAGTATGGTACTCATCTCTCCTTCCCTCCCTTATCTGAACTCCCAATCTGAACCTTACCCCTTCCAAAGACCAGAAGGGTTACCAGTACAGCTGTGACGAGTATGAGGGCCTCCCCCAGGGTATCGTAGGCCCTCCAGTCAAACACCACAACGGTGACCATGTTGGGGGCTATCTTTGTCCCGAGGTAGTTGTATATGATGCTTATACCGGGGTTTATCATCCCGCTAAGGTCTATTATGGCGTCGAAGAGTGTCACTCCAAAGAGTCCCAGTGCCACGGTGGCCATGAGGCCCCTCAGTGATTCAGACACCGGCACCACCCCAGTAGAATATGGATACAAGTATCCCCAGTGTCAGGAGTACGTAGAACATCATTGTACTGAAACCATCCCCCTGCTCGGTCCTGAGCCTCGCCGACAGCGGAAAGGATGTCAGCAGAACCGCTGCAAGTAAGAGAACCGCGATGACCATCAGGATGAAGTTCAGCTTCCTGAGCATCACCGCGGCTATGAGGACCGCTGATATAAACGTTATCTCGGCTGTTAGGGCGGCTGAGACTGAGATGTTGCTCTCACCGTCTCCCCTCTCTTCTGTGACCTTCCTTATCCTGTTGATTATCTCATCATAGAAGTTCATTCCATCCCCTCTCATATTATAAGACCCTGTATGAGTGCCGTGAACTGTGAGGTTGCAAGCCATGGTGCGATTCCTAGGACGGTGCAGATTATGATGAGCACCACCATTGAGAAGACCGTTGACCTGGGCACGGACCTGGATTCAAGTTCCATCCCCCTGGGCTCCGGTTTGAGGTAAACCGAATAGAATGCCCTCATGAATGTCATGAAGGTTACTATGCTGAGGAGTATCATGAGGATGCCGAGCTCAGGGAACCCTGCCTGGATCGCTGCCTGGATCAGACGGAGTTTGCTCTGGAATACGTTGAATGGGGGCACACCTGCCATTATGAACCCTGACAGCATCACAAGGCCCGCGAGTCCTGGCTTATATGCCAGTAGGCCCCCCATGCCCTCCGGGTCTGTTTTACCCGTCATGTAGAATATGGTTCCAAAGCCCAGGAATATGCATGCTGTTATCAGGGCCTCGTTTACTGCCTGGAATAGTCCGGCTGATATGCTGGCGGCTGTTCCGAGTCCAAGACCTATCCCTATGTATCCCAGTTCCCCCACTGCAAGGAAACCTATCATCCTCCTCAGATCGGTCTGCATGAGTGCCATGCTTATACCGAGGACCATCCCCGCCAGGGAGAAGAACACCATGACCCACCTGACGAGGGGGACATGGTAGAACATTCTGAGTATCACAATGGCCAGGGCCGTGAATGTGAAGACAGAGAAGGCCTGGAGGAGTGCGGATCCGTGGGGGAGGGCCTTGCTGTAGATGGCAGATTTTATTGTGTGGAACGGTGGCAATCCTGTCCCATAAAGCCATCCGAAGATGAGCAGTGCTGATGCCAGGAGGAACAGCGGGCTTCCCGGGTTAACGAGACCGCTCCTCATGGAATATACGATGTCAGATATGTTCACGTTACCTGTCAGAGCCAGGAGGATGGCCACACCCAGCAGCAGCATGGGGGCCGCAACACCCCCTATCATCATGTACTTGAGGGCGGTTTCATAGTTACGCTCCACCCCCGAACACAGGACCACACCCACCTGTGCCAGGGCCGCTATCTCAAAGAAGACATAAAGGTTGAATATGTCGTCCGTGAGGACTATTGCTGTGACAGCGGCGGTCCCCATGAACATCAGGAATGCATAGACCCCGGATGGCCTTCTGACCTCATTGAGTGAGGTTAGAACCGCCAGGAATGTTACCACTGAGAGTATCAGGAGAAATATCCTCTGGGCGCTTCCAAACACATAGGTTATCGCCGGGTGGAATGAGTACAGATAGGACGATTTTATGGAACCCGGCAGACCCGCTGCAATTGTTGAATTTTCAGATAGAGGCGCGTATCCTCCAAAGTAATGGACACCGTAACCTGCAAGTAGGGGTATTATGGGAAGAAGGACCGCCACTGCAACTGCCAGTGCCCGTACAGTCCTGTCCCTTCCATGCAGGAGGTTCAGGAGAAGTGCGCATAGAATCGGTAAAACCACCATGACCGGTATGAGTGGATTCATAGTTCCTCACCTGTTAGATTCCTCATTTTATCACTCTTCAAGCACCTTCGATGCGCTGATGGTGCCGTGTTTATGGTACAGTATTATTATTATGCCGAGCATGACAGCCAGGGTGCTGGCCCCTATGACTATGCTGGTGAGCACCAGTGCAAAGGGGAGGGGGTAGGCTGCGTTCTGGGCAAACCATGACCCTGACATTCCTGGCAGGTAGATGTAGACTATGCCCCCCGGTTTATATCCGAGGGTCACAAGGAAGAGGTTAACACCGTCGGCTATGAAGGAGAGGGCTATAACCTTCTTTATGAGATTGTCTATGAAGATCACTGCAACGGCGCCTATGACCATGAGGCTTCCTGCCGTCAGAAGTGATGCCAGCTGTAGGGATATCATCATTCTTCCTCCATTCTCATTGTCTTGTAGGCTGCAAGGGCAAAGAATACCGGTATTATCGCTGACCCGACTATTGCCTGTGTCAGGGCGACGTCCGGTGCAAGGAGTAACTGGTAGAGGGCGGCTATTGCTGCCCCCGGGACCCCTGTGAGTATGGCTGCCTTGAGGAGGTCCCTCTGGACAAGGGCCAGTACAGCTCCGAGTATGGCTATGATCATTATCACGTATTCAATCATCTAATCTCCCTCCCCATAGTGGTGGGCGTTGGCTATTGCATGGGACACGAAGGGCACCAGTATGAAGTAGGTGGCTGCGAGAAGTGGCTCGCCAAGTGCAAGGAGGGCGAGTATGCATGCCACGTCGGCTATCCCCAGGATATGGATCCTGGCATACAGGACACGCTCGATGTCATCCCTGAACCTGAGTATCCCCAGGGCTGCGAGTATCACAAGTATGGATGATATGAAGAGAACCGCTGATTTCAGGATTACCAGATACATTCTATCAACCCCTCAGAACCCTTGCAAATGCTATTGTACCAACAGGTCCAAGAAGGACCAGGGCGTAGGCTATGTCACGGCAGAACCCGACACCGTACATCCTGTTTATGAGTATGAGTATGGTTGCAATGGCTATGCTCAGACCTGAGATCCCCACAAGACCCATCCCTATACTTCTGCGTGTTGCTATCCTCACGGCTGCAATGCTGAATACTGCAAGGGATGCGAGAAGCGTGTACTCTGCGATCATCAGTATATCCATGGGAACCACCTATTCAAGCATCCCCTTTATGTAGGGCTCAAAGGGGATTATGTCCTCCCTTTCCCGCGGGTAGATGGCTGCAACCTTCAGGATCCTGTTTTCAGAATCCAGGTCAATGGAAAGGGTTCCCGGTGTGAGTGTTATGCTGTTTGCGAGTATTGTCTGGGACACTGGCCTTGTGAGTTCCGTCTCTATCTCAACTATTACAGGCTTTACATTTCCATTCAGGGTTCTTGCTGCCACGTCAACCGTTGCCTTGAGTATTTCATATATCAGGACCAGGAAGTAGGCGATGCCGTACAGAATCCTCGTGATAAACATTTTATAGCTCCCTTCACTTTGGTATCAATAATTAACATGATTATTTATGATAATATAAAGTTTTCTATATAAATCGTAATAAAAATCTGGGATCCCGTGATTAAACACCTGAAAGAGAATAAACCGCCAGAATCGCCCATAAAACAAGCATCAGGACCCCGAAGCCCCTGCGGAATGTCCTCCCTGATAGTGGCCTCATGAAGCGCACCCCGGAGGGTGTGAAGGAGTCAAGCATATCATGACTTATGAAGCCCAGGAGCAGTGGTCCCATTATCGTGTAAAGGTTCATGACAGGGAAGTCCGTGAGGAAAACCCCCAGGAGTGTCACCAGCACAAAGGGCAGAATCAGCAACCTGTTCAGAATTATGAATCCAAGGACCGTCAGTATAACCACAAGAGAAGCCCTTCCATCAAGACCCAGTGACCTCAGAAGGAAGAACGATGCCAGTACAAAGACCGTCAGACATGCTGAGAGTATAAGCGCCCCGATAAGAGAATGTGTGAATCCCCTGTGCCCTGAAAGGTAAAATATCAGGGCCAGGTCCATCAGGGCTATTCCAGCAAGGTACGGAAGCCCCAGGATGTAGAACACCAGGAATATCACAAGTCCAAGGAGGAATATCGTTGAAACACTCCCAGATTTAACCTCATGGTCCATATCAGGTATCATGGCCCCTATAAGCGCCAGTGCCACCGGGAAAACAGCCGGAAATACTGGGATGGCCATTATAATTGAAATAAGAGCATGTTTCCTGTAAGATGACAATCACAGGACCTCCATACAGTTAATGAACCTCAATCCATCAGAATGCAACATCCCCCGGACCCCACACATCAATTAACCTCAAAGACAGCCAGGCACCCCCTCCACCAGGATTCCCATGTACTCCAGGAATAACTTCATCTGGAGGAGGGACCTCTCATAACTGCCCTCCCTGACAGTTCCATTCTCAGATACAACCTCACATGTGACAGATGGTATGCCTGCAAGGTTGCATTCGTCCTCCAGGGCGCCCATGTAACTGGAGGAAGCCCTCTCATAACACAGGACCCTGGATGAGGTCCTTGAAGTTATGTGGCGGGCTATCTCAACACTCTCTGGTTCAGGTTCCTCTGAGCAGAAAACTCCCTCAACACCGGGTCTGCTCCCGGGTGCAGTTGAATGAAAGTCAGCCAGGGCATCAACCCCGAGTTCAAGTGCTCTCCTGAATATGGCATTTGTAACCGAGCCGGGTGTGCCGGCTGAACGGTTAAGGTCACGGCCCCTGCACCAGCGAATGTTCTTCATGGTGGCCCAGGGGGCGGCGATGGGTATAACATGAACCTTTCCAGAGATATCAGATGATGCGAGGTGCTCCAGAAGGCGCATGGCCGCTAACTGTGGGGGTATCTCGTTTCCATGGACACCGGCCACAACCATGACAGATGGCCTTCCAGAGCCCAGGCTAAGCATTACAGTCCCCTTGAGGGAGTATTCTGCAATGACCCGAGGATACCTATCATGTATATAAGGCTTTAATGAGGGGTTCCTGGTGATATCCCCTCCCGAACCATCATGTATCAGTGAAACCTCAACTGAATCCTCACTTACAAACATCAGGGTCACCTGAATTGCTGGCACACTTCCAGGAAAATCCGTATAACCAGCGGCAGATGGGACATACACTTATAACTTATCCCGTATTAATATCTATAGTGTTGTAATAAAAACATGAGCGTATCAGAATGATTCCATTTATAAGTTGAAGGTGATTGCTGTGGATAAAGTGGTTCTTGCTTTCAGTGGAGGCCTTGACACATCAGTGTGTATCAAACTCCTTGAGGAAAAGTATAACATGGAGGTCATAACTGCCTGTGTGGATGTTGGTCAGCCGCGGAATGAAATTGAAAGACCCGCCATGGTTGCCGAGAAACTCGGAAACTACAGACACTACACAATAGATGCACGGAGGGAGTTCGCAGAGGACTACATATTTCCAGCCATAAAGGCCAATGCGGTTTACGAGGGTTACCCCCTCAGCACTGCCCTTGCAAGGCCTCTGATAGCTAAAAAGATAGTCGAAGTGGCCGAGAAGGAGGGTGCATCTGCAATAGCCCATGGATGCACCGGTAAGGGTAACGACCAGTTCCGTTTCGAGGCTGTTATAAGGTCAACAACGGACCTGGATGTCATCGCCCCAATAAGGGACCTTAACCTCACAAGGACAGAGGAGATGGAATACGCCAGATCCTGTGGGATACCACTCCCCTCAGACAAGCTCTACAGTATAGATGAGAACCTCTGGGGCCGTGCAATAGAGGGAGACATCCTGGAGGACCCAATGGTTGAGCCACCTGAGGATGCCTTTGAATGGACAAGACCCATCCATGAGACCCCGGAGGACCCTGAGACCCTTGAAGTTGAGTTCCGCCACGGTGTTCCGGTTGCATTGAATGGTGAGGAACTGGAGCCCCTTGAAATCATAGGCCTTGCAAATGAGGTGGCAGGAAAACATGGCATTGGTAGGGTCGACATAATGGAGGACCGTATAATAGGTATGAAGAGCCGGGAGGTCTATGAGACACCGGCGGCCTTCCTGCTCCTGGAGGCCCACAGGGGCCTGGAGCAGCTTACACTCACAAGGAGTGAACTCAGGTTTGCCGACATAATAAGCAGCACCTATGCTGAACTGGTGTACAGTGGTCTGTGGCATGACCCCCTCCGTGAGGACCTTGACATGGCAGTAAACCACATGCAGAGGCGTGTCACCGGTACAGTCAGGGTTAAACTACACAGGGGTAGCATGCGTGTCACTGGAAGGAAGTCACCCTACAGCCTATACAGTGAGGAAATAGTATCCTTTGAGGATAAGACCCTTGATCAGAGGGAGATGGCCGGGATGGTCAAAAACTATGCCCTCCAGGCTGCCATATACAGCAGGGTTTGCAGGAAGGAGAGCTGATGGAAGGTCTCTCATTCCTCATACTCATCGTAATCGCCACCTTCATTGTTGCAGGGGGCCTGGCATCCCTGAGGATACTTATGGGTTTAGGTAAGAGGGTCCTCACAGTTGCAGGGAACATGGTGGCAGGCCTCATCCTTCTGCTTGCTGTGAACATACTGCCCTTCATAAACATTCCCCTCAACCCCCTCACGGTTCTTGTGGCGGGTTTCGGGGGGATAACCGGGGTCGGGATTCTCCTCCTGGGCAATATAATTGGGCTGATCTAACCCTGCTAATTATTTTTAAATTTGAGAAGGGAGTGACATCACAGGGACCATAGCAGGCATCAAAAACCATAGAACCCCATATCCATCACAGGGGGGATCATATCAAGCATATCAGATGCTGTGAAGCCATTGCCATACTTCTCCATCGCCAGCTCACCTGCCATCCCATTTATGAACGCTGCCAGTGAAGCGGAATCAAAGGATGAAAGGCCCAGTGAACGCAAACCAGCTGTTAAACCTGCAAGGGCGTCCCCAGTACCCCCAACGGTCATTCCAGGGCACCCTGTTTTGTTGAGACGTGACCTGTCCCCCTGGAATATCATGTCAATTCTCCCCTTGAGGAGGACCGTCCCCATTATCCTGGATGAGATTGACTGGAAGGCAGATACACGTTCCCTGAAGTCATCAAATATCATGGATTTCAGCTTAAAGAAGCTGCGGAACTCGGCCATGTGGGGTGTCACGGTCAGTTCCCTGTATTCACTGACATCAGAGTAATCCATGAGCCTGAGTGCATCCGCATCGAGTATGAGTGGCTTTTCCATTTCATGGAGGTCCTCAATGACCCTCAGGAACGTCCTGGCCGTTGACGTCTCCCTGCCTGCACCACAGCCCATGAGAACTGAATCAGACTTTTCTGCAAGTTCAAGGATTTCATCAAGGGATTCCATTCCAATGTAGCCCCCATCGAGTTCCCGGACTATGATGTCAGGTGAGAGTGACCTGATGGCCCTGGCGGCACTCTCCGGAGCTGCCACCATTACGATATCGGCTCCCGCCCTCAGTGCTGCCTTTGCTGCTATTGCCGGTGCCCCAGAGTACTGTCTGCTTCCCCCTATGATAAGAACCCTTCCATTTTCGCCCTTATGACTTCCAGGACTCCTTGAGGGCATCCTCAGGAGATCACCCGGGCCCATGAATACCTCAGCCGCAGGGGGTATGCCTATGTCCCTCACAACGATCTCCCCTGTGACTGCAGGATCCGCAACATTAAGACCGTCCTTCATCCGGTGAAAGGTCACCGTCAGGTCTGCAGACACAGCGATGTCATCGACTGAGCCGGTTTCAGGGTTCAGACCGCTCGGTATATCCACAGATACCCTGAAGGCATCTGACCTGTTTATGATTTCAATGGCTGACCTCGATGGTTCTCTAAGAGACCCCCGTACACCCGTACCCAGTATGGCGTCAACCACAACATCAGCATCCGGTGGATTGATTTCAGATGAATCCCTGACCACCTCCACCCTGAATCCGCCTGGATGGGGCTGCATTGCCCCAAGGACCTTCCAGTTTACGAGGGCCTCCTCTGAGCCTATCCTTTCAGGGTGACTGAGTAGCTGGACCTCCACGTCAAAGCCCATGTTAAGGAGGTGCCTTGCCGCCACGAATCCGTCTCCTCCGTTTCCTCCTGAACCACAGAATATAGCAACCCTCCCCTCATCCACCGCATTCCCTATCTCCTCTGCCACAGCTCTCCCTGCGTTCTCCATGAGGGATAGTCTTGGAACACCCAGGTATTCCGCGTTAATGTCTGCTGCAGCCATATCAACCGGTTTCATCTGACATCCTCCTGACCAGGGATCAAAGATGGATATCCTCCACCGCACAGGATCAGTCAGGCTTCCTGAGTTTATTGAAGCCTCCTTACCCGGCAGAGAGAACCCCCTCTCCGTGTTCAGGATAGCCTCAAATTTATTGAAGCTTGCTTATCAATACTCCAGTCATTCAGTACACCGGCGCAGATTTTCGTGACCCGTGCGGATGGAATACTCCTAATTTATATTGTTGTCTGCAGATTATTAATATATCAATACCAGAGCGAGGTTTCCCATGCCACCTCAAAGGAATCCAATGGAGAGTATCCAGTACGTTCCCATCTCAATCATATACTACGCCCTCGCAGCCCTGACAGCCCTCATAGTATATGGCATACTGGGTTCAATCTACATAATGGGCCTTGACTTCTACAACGCAGTCTACTTCACCATTATAACCATTGCAACCGTTGGTTACGGGGATATAATCCCTCTTACCATACCCCAGAAGATATTCTCCGTGACACTGGCCCTAGGTGGTGTGGGGCTGATTGCATACGTTTTCAGCTTAACCGTTTCGGTGGTTACAATGACCCTGCAGGATACCATATCAGGCGCCCGGATACGCAGGTTGATGCAGTCAATGAACAACCACTTCATTCTCTGTGGTTTTGGCCGTGTTGGATCTGCTGTTTTTAAGGAGCTCCAGAAAAGGAACCAGAAGAGCATAATAATTGAGAAGGACCGTGAGATAGTTGAAAAGGAACTATGGGATGATCCCAATGTCCTTGCGATACCCGAGAGCGCCGCAGATGAGGAGACCCTCAGGGCGGCCGGGATAAAAAGGGCCAGGGGGGTTATAATAACAACAGGCGACGACGTCGACAACCTCTTCATAACACTCACCTGCAGAGAGCTTAACCCCGACATATGGATCGTGACAAGAGCCAGCAAGAGGGAGAACATCAAAAGGCTGTACCGTGCAGGGGCCAACCGGGTCATCTCACCCGAAATCAGTGGAGGAGAGGACATCTACTTCGCAGCCATGGAACCAACAATGGTGAAGATAACCGTTAAGCATGATGTTGACGACATTGGAAGGGAGGCCAGAATAATACTGAAACATGGCTGCACACTGGAGGACATAGAATACCACCTCCCTGAATTCAAGGAGCCCCTGGTGAGGAAGATTGGTGTATCTGAGGGCGGGGAACTTGAAAGGTTCCTGAAGATCCTTGAGAGGGACCCGGCCAGGAAGAGCTCCCTTAAAAGGATCTATGAATCCGTCAGCGGCATACATTCCCACTGGATATCCGGGCCTGACAGGGAGAGCATAGACGCTGTTATCGATGAACTCAAATCAGAGGGGATACTGCTGGGTGTGAACCTCAATGATGAGGAGATAAAGGATGTTGCAAGGAAACACGGTCGTCTCGTTGAAATAATAATAAAGCCTGAGATGAGCATCGTTGAAAACCACGGGGTCGATGACATCAGGAGAGAGGCTGAGATCATAATAAATCATGGCTGCACCATTGAGGATATAGAGTACTATCTCCCGGGATTCTCAGAACCCCTCAGAAGGAATGTGGGGGTTAGCTCCATGGAAGAAATCGGCAGTTTCATAAAGACCCTCAGGAGTGAACCCCGTAAACTTGAATCCCTTGACAGGCTCTACACCCTTTCAGGTGGTGGGATACACTCCCACAGAATTTCAGGGCCTGACTCAAAGAGCCTTGAGCTGGTGGAAAGGGAACTCAAAAAGGAGGGTTTCCTGATAGGAGTCAACCTCAAGCTCAGTGAAATCAAATCAATAATACAGGAGTCAGGCCGCGTTGTTGAGATGCTGCTGAAGCATGACCTCGGAAACATGGATGACAAGGAAATAATAATCCAGAGGGGTGGCCGTATCCTTGACTCAAAGCACTACCTCCCGGGGGTTAAACAGGTCGTTACAAGGAACCTCAACATAAGGAACATGGATGATCTGAAAAGGTGTATGGAGGAACTGGAAACCCCGGACGCCCGAAGGTCTCTGAAGGCCCTCTACAGCATATCCCGGAACATACACTCCCACACAGTGGCTGCAGCCGACGTCAGGATTATAAGGAAAATTGAAGAGGATCTCAGGAAAAGGGGCATACTGCTCGGTGTTAACCTCACCGAGGACGAGATATGGGAAATAGTTGAAAGTGAGATGATGGAAAAATTCTGCATAGAATAAAAAGGTTAATCCCTGGAGTACCAGGGCAGATGTCCAAAAAATATGGATCTGATTAAAACAATCAGAACAGGTCATGGAGTTTTATCTTGTAGGCCCCGAGGTTGCCGCCGTAGTTTCCTGCACTTATCTTTATTATACCTGGAACCGTGCAGGCAGCCTTTATACCCTCCTTCATGGCCTCCCTTACAGCCTCTTCATCAACACCGTCTATGACTATCTCGTAGACCCCGTTGACGTTTTCAGGTATCTGGGTGTCCTCAACCTCGTCCTTGAGGGTCACACACATCTTCTCATTGGTTGATGCATTGAGGAATTTGTACTTGTTTGAACCGACCTTTGATCCTGAAGCAACCACTCCACCAGGGAAGGGTGTTACAGTACCTTCAACTGCGGCTATGGCATCAACAGCTGCCTGTGCAGCCAGGAGCGCTGATGACTGGCTGTCGCCCATTATGAAGAAGTTTCCGCCGGCCACTCCATCCTTTATTCCGAACTCACTTTCAATCAGGAAGTCCCCTGACATTATTGGGATTGAGTGGATCTTTCTTCCATCAATTTCAAGTTCCTTTTCGTAGCCGTCACCGAAGAATTTGAGTTTGAATCCTATGTTGAGCTTCTCATCCTCATCATCCAGTGCATCGAAGACGGCTGTGGTTGGTGCTGTGAGGATGCCCATCCCTATCCTTTCAAGTAGCTCATGGTCAAGGCTCTTCTTGGATGGGTTGCATATCATTATAATGTACCCTGGTCTTCCGTCAGGTGTCTCCTCAGGTGGAACATAGCAGTCGATGCCAGCCTCTGCGGGGCACCCTATAACTGAGGTACCGTAACCTGTTGCCTCGGTTGCTGCTATTTTGGCAAGTTTTTTTGTTGCTGCGGTTACAAGAACCCTTGAAACCTTTATGCCAAAGGCCTCTGCAAATGTGTCTTCTATTTCAACACCATTTATCTCCATAACTATCACCTAGTTGATTTACTGGGAGAATGTTTAATATATTTTTCTACTTTCAATTCAGCTTAGAAATAACTGTAAAACCATGAATCTGAGGGCCCCTATGGATGATAAGAGAGGTATACACCGGGTGATAGATCATATGGTTATTACAGGTGCCCAGAGAAATTATTTATATACCCATCTCAGACACGAAGACCCCATCAAGCTAATGTCCCTGTAACTAGTGGTCAACGTCCTTTTTAAGGAGATAGAGTGCCTGACCCCATCAAGCTAATGTTCCAGTAACCGGTGATGATCAGGGCTTCAGGACCCTCACCTTGAAGCAGGTGCCCGGGGATAGCGTATAGTCGACCTTTGCCTCTATCTGATTGATGAGGTTTTTAACAAGCTGCAGTCCAAGTGAATCTGCGCCCTCGAAGTCTACGCCCTCAGGGAAGCCCCTTCCATTGTCTCTCACCTCAAGCATGTAATGATCACCCTTATCCATGAAAACTGCCCTTATTCTGCCGTCCTGGTCTTCGGTGAATGCATGCCTGAAGCTGTTGGATAGGAGTTCTGATAGTATCATCCCGAATGGTACTGCAAGGTCCAGGCCCATATCCACATCCTCAAAGTACATCTCAAGCCTTACTCTCCCCGGCTCAGGGGAGTATGTGCTCAGGATACCTGACACAATGCTCCTGGCGTAGGCCCCGAAGTTTATGGTGTCAGAGGATCCCTCATATATCAGTTTCTCATAGGCCTTCCTTATGGACTTCAGACGGTTCTGGGTGTCCCTCAGAAGTTCATAGTCGTCCTCGTCCTTTATGTATGGAAACTGAAGGTTAACTATGCTGGTGATCAGCTGGAGGTTCCTGTCGATCTGCCTGTAAAGACCGTTTATCGTGTTTTTGAGTTCATCTATTCTCTGCTCAAGTTCTCCAACCTCCCTGAGCCTTTCTGATGCGTCCCTTGCAGTTAAAAGCACGAATAACTGGCCGGAAATCTCAAGGGGTCTGAGATTGAGTTCAAGTGGCACCATCCTTCCATCTGAATCAAGGAACTCAAAGAGACCGCTGCACTCACGCGGCTCTTCTGCCATTCTGTCAAGCAGAATCCTCAGCCTTGATTTCTGTATCAGTGGTACTGCCCGGAGGCTTGGAAGATACCTGCCCCTCAATTTATCGGGTTCATATCCGATCATATCCGCGAAGGACTGGCTCAGGTCAAGTATGAAGCCATTTATATCCTGGAGGATCCATGGATCGGAAGATTCCAGTATAAGATTGAGGTAATCTGGTGATGAGCGTATCTCATCCACCAGTTTTTCATACAATTTTTCATCATGAACCTTTTCGGTCAAAAAAACCTTTTCAAGCATTTTTATCCCCCTAACCTTAAGGTCATCTGGGTATAATTTTCATCATCGCACAATAAATCATTTTCCATAATTTCAATTTAACCATATCAGTTCACAGTTTATCCATAAGCTTCTCTGAAACAGATGATCCAAAGTAGGGTATGACCGCCACACCCATGGCCGAGATCATCCAGAAGGATATGAGCCTCTCGACCACCGTTGCAGCTGCACTTACAGATGGTGAGACACCCGCATATGAGTAGAAAACAATCATTATGCCGTCAACAGCGCCAAGACCTCCCGGGAGCAGTGGTATCATCCCTATAAGGGTGGCGAGTATGAAAACCTCGGCGATTACCAGCAGTGATATGTCTGTTCCGAAGGCTGCGAAGATCAGGTAAACCCTTATGATCTCAAGGATCCAGAGGAGGAATGATATGGGTATGCCATAAACCAGGACATTCTTTTCTGCCAGCATCATCCTCATAGTACTCTGGAATTCATGGAGAGCACTCCTTACTCTCCTCTCAAGCCTTTCATGGTTCTTCCTGTAGAACCTCTTTACAATCCCAAGTATCCATCCTGTTATCCTCTCACCAGCATCCCTGTCAACGGACACATACAGGGCAAGGAAGAACGCCGCCACAATGATGACCACAGAGGCTATCAGGGCAGCCAGTATCCACCGGGAGAGATCAAAATATAACACGATGCCTATTATGGTGAGTACTGCCAGGAATATGAAGGGGAATGTGTCAAGGCCCCTGTCAGCTATCACGGTTGCAAAGGCTGACTCCATGGATGCCCTGGAATACTTTCCAAGCATGTAGGCCCTCACAGGTTCCCCTCCTCCCCTTGCACTCGGTGTGAGGTTGTTTATGGCCATGCCCACAAGGAGCATCGGGAAGAGGTGCCTCTTGCCAACATCTATTGAGACCGCCCTTGTTGTTATTGACCAGCGAAGGGTGAAAAGGGCGAGTATGATGAACTCCAGGACCACAGCCATGAGCACATACACTGGGTCCGCCTTTCTGAGGGCCTCCTCAATCTCGCCGGGCCCTATTATCAGTATCATCGCTGCAAGGGCCACAACTCCTATTACTATTAAAATTGATCCTTTATGTTTCATTTAAACCAACATACACCTGATTCCTGAAATTGCTCCTTAAAGCAGCATGGCTCTGAACCGTTTTCTGCCGCTCATAGACTTACAAACTCACATTTCATGGTGTCCGTGTCAAGGAGGGCCAGTGTCCTCTCACCTGAGAGATAACCGCACAGTTCGCCGGGATTTACGGTCACAGTACCTGAATCTGAAAATTTCCTCTTATGTGTGTGCCCTGTCACAACAAGGTCATACCTCCCGGACTCAACCACACATTCAAGGATTTCCGGCTCGTGGCCATGGATAACGGCTATCCTGAGGCCGTCAAATCGAAGAGATTTGAAGTCGGAAAGCTCTGTCAGGTGACTGTAGGCCTTTCTCAGACCATCCCTTTCCCCGTCGTTGTTTCCGAATATCGCCTCGAACTTCATTTCAAGCTTCCCGAATTCTGGGGCTGTGAAGGGGGATATGAGGTCCCCTGCATGTATAACAAGGTCAACAGATTCCCGGTTGAGGTAATCAACCGCCCTCCCTATTGCCTCAAGATTATCATGTGAATCTGCTATCAGTCCGATCAAATAAACCACCCGGTGATAGTAGTTAATGGCTCCACATACATTTATATACTATGATGCTTAAGT
This sequence comes from Methanothermobacter sp. CaT2, assembly GCF_000828575.1. Classification (GTDB taxonomy): domain Archaea; phylum Methanobacteriota; class Methanobacteria; order Methanobacteriales; family Methanothermobacteraceae; genus Methanothermobacter. Next base: position 1,137,997 of record NZ_AP011952.1, read on the forward strand.
TTATGTATGGGATGCATGATGGTCATTTGATTATTCTTACTGATTCTGGTTTGAATTTGGTTTGAATTAATTGCATGATTCTTGTGTGTCCCTACTTAAGGATGTGATGAATTGTTTGGAGATAACTACTATAGAAAGGAAACATACTCCACACCGGTGAATGTGGGTGAGGAGTACGAAGTTAAAATTGAAGACCTTGGCAGAGATGGTGATGGAATAGCCCGTGTCGAAGGTTTTGTTGTTTTTGTACCTGGTGCAGGTGTAGGCGACGAGGTCAAGATAAGGATAAGTGCAACCAGGCGCAAGTTTGCTTTCGCTGAAGTTGTAGAATAGATTTAAGTTATGTACCTGGAGTAGACTCTTCTACTCATCGAAATTTATTTTTTTGGTTCAGGTTCAGCGGTAGGATGCAGGTCCGCTCTTAAGCTATTTTTCTTCCATAATAACACCAGCTGCTTTTAAACCCTGATTAGATATTCCCCCATAAACAGCAGCATAGAGACAGCTCAGACAGTATCCGTCAGATACCAATACTGCATTATTCCAGCGGCCGCTCTAAAAATTTATATTGCAATGTCCTGACACTACTCAAATACGATCCACCCATAAACTGCCGCTCTAAAAATTTATATTGCAATGTCCCCATTCATATATTGGTACTTATGAGATACATCGGAAAGCGGGACCTTTTTACAGTGGGCAAGTATCTTGGCACGATAATGCAGGGAGTGGGTTTTGTTGTTGCACTGCCAGTCTTCGTTGCCATCATCTACGGTGAGGGCAACCTGCAGAGTTTCATTATACCTGCATTCATTTCTCTGGGCGCAGGAACCGTTCTGAAGAGGTACATGCCCGAGGAATGTTCAGTGCGCCTCAAGCACGGGATGATGGTTGCATGCCTGGCATGGCTATGGGCAGGGCTCATCGGGAGCCTCATAATGATATCGGCCCTCAACATTGACTTTACAAACGCATTCTTTGAGAACATGTCTGCATGGACAGGAAGCGGGCTCACCATATTCTCCAGTGTAGAATCCCTCCCTAAATCCATACTGTTTTTAAGAAGCCTTGAGCAGTGGATAGGGGGCCTTGGTGTGGTCATAGTTGTTATAGGAATACTCATAAGGCCCGGTACCGCTGCATCGCGTCTCTACAAGTCCGAGGCCAGGGATGAAAGAATAAAGCCCAGCATAGCAAATACAGTTAAGACCATCTGGTGGATCTACATAACCTACACCGTTCTCGGGATCGTCCTCTACGGCCTCACAGGGATGCCCCTCTTTGACGCCATCAACAATACCCTGACAAATCTGTCCACCGGTGGGATGTCAATCAAGAACATGAACATAGGATACTATCACAGCACCGCCGTTTACCTTGTAACCATGCTCCTCATGATACTGGGAGGTACGAGTTTCCTTGTCCACTATCAGCTCATAAAGGGCAGGTTTTTCAGTGTGCTTCATGATATACAGTTACAGGCCACCGTGGTCTTTATAAGCATCTTCACCATCCTTGCAGTCTACGTCGGGGGTGTTGCCCCCCTGGAGTCCATCTACCATGTTATATCGGCACTGAGCTGTACCGGTTCAAGCATAAGTTCAACCCCCCAGATGGCGGCATGGCCGGCATACTTCAAGGTTGTGCTCATAACCTGTATGCTCATAGGAATGGCTGCCGGTTCAACCACGGGGGCCGTCAAGATAATAAGGGTGATAACCGTCCTCAAGGGGGTTTACTGGGAGATCATGCGAATACTCGCCCCTGAGGGATCAGTTATACCGAGGAAGATATCAGGGAAGTCTGTGAGTGACACCGAGATAAGGGAGGCGGGTTCCTATATAAGCCTCTACTTTGTCCTTCTATTTTTCACATGGTCGGTCCTTGTGGTCTACGGTTATGACCCCCTAAATTCACTCTTTGAGGCCGCCTCTGCCCAGGGAAACGTGGGGCTCAGCATGGGTATAACCAGCTTCAATTTACCCGTGGTCCCGAAGATGGCCC